>CAZJJT010000042.1:0-15971 GCA_964546395.1 uncultured Fibrobacterota bacterium | reverse complement strand
TCCCGGTGGATCTCGGGACGCGACAGCCGCTGCCCCTTCGTTCCCCTGCCGTACAGACACCGCACGTTGCTGTAGGATATTTCGGCGAACTTGATGCCGCCGCTGACATGCGTGGTCTGTTCCTTGCGGTGCGACGAGCGACGCTCGGCCAACGAGAGTAGATCGGCGGCCGTAACCGAGAACACGCGCCCGAGGCGGTACAGCGTGGCCAGTTCGGCTTGGGCACGGTTACGCTCCAGCCGCGAGAGGACTGCCGACGAGACCCCCGAACGCCTGCACACCTCGCCGATGGTGAGACCTTCGCGCTTGCGCAACTCACGCAGCACGGAGAAGTCGTACATGGTCGAGATGGACTCGCGAGTACTGCAGCGCGACATTGCATTTCCTTATATGCTATCCTGATGGCTAATATATACTGTCTAAGCAACTCTGTCAACAGGCGCTTCACCACGCGGTACGACCTCTATGAACCATATGTAATGTACTGAAAAGAAACGTGTTGTGTCGGCCTGGCCCTTGTCGGATCACTCCCGGTATTCGCCCGCATGGTACGCATTCACAAACGCCCGCACCAGTGCATTGTAGCGCATCTGGTCCTCGGGGGTGGGAATACGCGCGCCGCGTCGGGCCACGGTGTGATCCCCGTTTCTCACCTTGCTCGAATCCGCATCATGGGCCGAGAACTCTCTGTGGTGCCCCCTGCCGTCTTCACAGCGATTGACAAACTCAGCTTCGCGGCCATCCACCCGTGTTGCGATCGTCAGCACCGGCTCGAACCGGTACCCCTTCTCAACACTCATGCTCGTGGTGCGCTGCAGCGCGTCACCCACTCCCTCCGACAGCGACGTGTCTATCCCCGCCTTCACTACCTGCTTCTTCACCATCCCGCCCACCATCCTGCTGCCCACGTTCTGGCTCACCGACATCACCAACCCCTTACGGTCGGTGTTGTAGGTCAGCCGGATCGTGCTGGAGTCGTCCACCGGCGCCTCGAAGTACACCCGCTTACCCCCAAACACGCCTTTCTCGTGCGCGGGGAACGTGTGTTCCAGGATCTGCACGGCCTGTTCGTTGACATTCTTCGTTTTCAGCAGCGCGTCGTACTCCGGCGGAAGGTAGCCCTTCTTTGACGTGTAGATATAGGCACTGAGCGAGGGCAGGACGAAGTAGGCCAACAGGATGCCGAGCACCACGCCCGCTGCCACTCCACGCGCAAACCGCCCCGCCGCGAACGACTGCAGCGCGCGGTTCAGCCTGCGCACCGCTTTCTCGTCGGCCGACACCCGCACGCCCACACTGGTGTCACTCACCTGCAGCGACAGCCCCCCGTGCCGTTTCATGCGCCGCGCGAGCCGCGCGAGGCAGCCGAACCGCGCCGGGACCCCCCCACTGTCCGCCGTTCGGTCCTCCGCGGTCTGCGGGTCAGTCGTTCGCGTCTCTGTCGTCTGCTCTTCGGCTGCCTGTTTCTCCAGTTCTTCCGCCATGCTACTCCTCCCGCGCGTAGTCACGTGTAGCAATGAGATGGAACGCAGCCGCGCCCCAGTTGTAGTCAGGCTGGCCAGCCGCACCCCACAACGCAGGGTCAGTCGCCAGGTTCTCGGCGAACGTGCCGTCGCGCATGTACGCGGCGAGTATGCGGTCGGCCGCCTGGTTCGCCTGCCGCTCGTAGCCTTCACGGCACAGCATCTGCAGCAGCCAGTAGCTGATATGCGGCCACGCCCGTCCGCGCCAGTAGCCCGTCGCATCGTACACCGGCTCGTCGTACGCCACCGAGGGAAACGGGATCGCCCCGAAGAACTGGCGCGTGTCAAGCAGTACCTCTTCGATCAGCTCCCGCTTCGTCTCCGGGTCCACCGGCATGCCCGCCCAGAGTGGCCAGAACATGTAGAACGTCTTCACGCGCCGGTGCCGCCCGGTGGTGTGGTTGTAGTCCCAGTAGCGACGTTCGTCAGCGACGTAGCACACGCGCTCCAGCGCCTCCGCCCGTCGCTGCGCATCACGACGGTACGCGGCCGCGGCGACACCATTCCCTGACCGCTCGCACAGGTCAGCCAGCAGCATCGCATCGCGGTACAAGAACGCGTTCAGCTGCACCGATGCCACCGGGGGAAGCCATCCGCACCCACCGCCGGTCGTGTACTCGTCGAACAGCGGCGAGTTGTCGGCAGTCTGCCCCGACCAGGTCCATTCCGCCAGCCCGTCGCGGTCGCGGTCGCCCTGCTCAACCCAGTATCGGTGATTGCGTTCCAGCGCCGGGAAGATATCTCTGGCGAAGCCGGTGTCTTCCGGGTGCCGTTTCAGGTAGCGAAGCACCGCCCAGGTGGCCACCGGCGCCTGCGGCGCCCCAACCACGTCACGCGCAGGCACGTGGTAGTTGAAACTGTGCTCAGGACACCTTCCGCTCTCATCCTGCCGCGAGAACACCGCGGCAACGGCGCCCCGCGCGAACTCAGGCTCGAACTCGCTGAGAGCGACCGACGTGAACAGCGAGTCCCAGAAGAACACACGCGTGAACCCGCTGCAGCTTGGCACACAGGTTGACGCGACGAGGCCGCCGTACTCCCCGCCCGACCTGCCGTTGCGGTACCCGGTCCTCAACAACGCCGTGCGGGCCCGCCACAGACGGTGCGTGAGTGCCGGCCCGGCTTCGGGCGGATGGTCCCAGTCGACGCGCCGAAGGAACTCCTCTCGCGATGCCCCCACCGCATCGTCCATGCCGGGCACCTCACCGCAGCTGTCGCCGATACCGGCGGCCGGGTGGCGGGACGTGCCGACTGCCAGCTCTGTCACAAAGGCAAACACGCCCCGCCCACCGGCCGGCAGACATACCGGCGCCGCCTCGAACCGGTAGTACAGCACGGTGCCGGGCTCAGCGTCGATCTGTCCCCGCTGCTCCGCGTCGTCTCGTGCCCACCCTGGGGAGCTACTCACGCGGGCTGTCATCGGCTGCATCGCGCGGACCCCGAGGGTGGGCTCGGGGAGTATCCGGTCCGAATCCATCGCCCGCAACCCGCCACGTACTGCCCCTCCTGCGCATGCAGCCCACGTGCCCCGGCGCGGTGGTCCGCTCACCCCGTAGCCGTAGTTCCTGCCGTCGCCCGGCTTGCCGAACCGGTCACCCGAAAACTGCCCGAGCCACACTGGTTCAACTGAGGCAGGACCGTCGCTGTTGTTGACAAGAACGAACTCGCTCAACATCCGGCGTTCATCGACGAACACATGACGCGCTTCCACCGCAACGTTCACGTGCCCGTTCTCCAGCACGGCCGACTCCTCGACAACCCAGGGCAGGCAGCGCAGCTCACTTCGCGGCACACTCACCGCACGCCCGTCCTCCGTGAGCCAGAGCGCCAGCGTCGAACACGTAACCTGGAATGTCATCGCCGTCGAACGCACCTGCACCATGCCCGGCCCGACAACGCCGCCCGGCTCGAAGCTCACACCGAACTGCGCGTAGCGATCGACAAACGGCAGGTGGTAGCCGTCGCACACGACTGCGTTCAGAAACTGGACGGATGGGTCGCGGGTATCGGCCATGGCACACAAGTCTAGAAAAGTGACTTGAGCGAGTTCAGCAGGGCCCTGAAGTATGCCACGGCCTCGGGGTCTGCATGCGACTGGCTCCATACGTGCTGTCCCCACCCGCCCTGCGCCAGCACATAGCGCCCAAGCGCCAACTGCCCAACTGCGGTTGCGCCGGTGGCCAGCTGCCCCAGCCCAAAGCCCAGGCCGAGGGCCAGCTGCCCGACGCAGTAGTACCCGGCTGCGGCTTGTCCCAGCGCGCCAAGGAGCCCGAACGCACCCTGACCGATCGCCACTACTCCCGCCGCGACCTGCCCCAGGGCCAGTACCCCGACGGCGATTCTGCCCACAGCCACCACGCCCTTCGCCACGACCCGCTTGCCGGTCTCGGGACATATGCCGTGCGTGTAGTGCAGCAGCGGATAGCCGACGACCTCGACATGCGACCGGAACTCGGCGAAGCGTGCCCCGCTCTCGTACACATACTCCCGCCACGTCCCCAGCGATGTCTGCCGGGTCTTGTACTCCACATGTTCGAGCATCATATTCGGCATCGCCTGTCCCCGTTGTTGCTTACTTCGCCACAGCCGGCTTCCACCCCATCTCGGTCAGCCACTCCACGCAGAGCTTCACCCAGTTGGCCACGTGCGGTTCCTTCTCCGCCAGGTTCAGGGCATGGGGGCCGCGGTGGAACACGTGTATCTCGAAAGGCACTTTCCGGGCGCTCAGCGCCGAAGCGAACATCAGTGAGTTCTCTACCTTTACGTCATCCGGCGCCGTGTGCCAGAGGAACGTCGGCGGCGTTTCTGCACGCACCTGACCCTCGAGCGAAAGCAGCGCAACCAGGCTGTCGGGCGGGTTATCTCCGAGCAGATTGCGCATGGAACCGCGGTGACCATACTCACCAAACGAGATAACCGGGTAGCACAGCACAAGCGCATCCGGTCTCGCCGACACGGTGTCGGTCACATCGCCACTGTCGCGCGCTGCCTTGTCAAAGTGCACGCCAAGCGATGCGCACAGGTGCCCTCCCGCAGAGAAGCCGCAGACTGCGATGTGCGCCGGATCGACCTTGTACTGCGTGGCCCGACTGCGCACGATGCGCACCGCCCGCGCGGCGTCCATGAGTTGCGCCGGATGGTGGTGCGGCGCGGTGCGGTAGTACACCACGAACGCGTGGAAACCTTCCTTGTTGAACCTGCGCGCAACGTTTGCGCCCTCGCTCGGCGCTCGTCCCACGTACGCGCCCCCGGGGAACACCAGCACCGCTCCCCTGGTTTGCCTGCCCTCAAGGAGATAGGGATCTATCCAGGGAAGGAACCCGCTCTCGGCGGCCGCGTGCGGCGGGAGACTGTCCCAGAGAAGCACCGAATTCGCCGAGGGGCCCTCGTGTGCATACTCGAACGGCCGCCCCTCGTCCTTCTGCAGCGGCGACACGAGCGCAAAGCAGTCCTGCGCAAGCAGGTACCGCCCGTCCCCGCGCGCTCCGCTCACCCGGACTTCGAGCCGGTGCTTGCCGGCGCCAAGGGAGAGCGCCCCCAGTCTGCACCACAGGAATGACGGCCCGTCCTTGGCCAGCCGTACGTGGTGCTCGGTGGGCAGTGAGGACGGCGCGGTCCGCCAGGGGCTGTCGCTGATGCGCCATTCGAACGGTGATGCCCACGGCCGTCCCTGCTCAAACACCCACAGGTGGTAGGGTCCGGCCGACCGGACAACGAATTCGTACACTGCCGCGTACGCTGAGTCGGGCGCGTGGACACTGCTCAGCAGGCTTGCGGCCCCACCGCTCATCTTCTCAAACCGGCGGGCACGCAGCACCCCGTTCTCCTCGCTCACCAGCAGCGGGTCAATCGTATCGACCACGAAGGTACACGAGGAGTGCCTCTCGCCCTCGATGAGTATCGTTCCGGGACGCACCAGCGGGTGCACCGCTGCACTCAGCAGTCCGGCATTCAGCAGGAGCAAGCCGGCCACGCCGGCGGGCAGCGCGCGGTTCGGCCGCGTCATGCGCACTCACCTGCATCCGCACCTGGATCGGCCGGTGAGCCGATACCGGCACGGTCCTGTCGCCACTTGAAATTGACATCCACCACCCGCTGCGCAAGCACTGTGGCCAGGTTGCGCATGGCCTGATAGCCGCATGCCGGGTTTGACTGGAACAGCGCCGAGAGCCGGGCCCCATCCAGCTTCAGCACCCGCACCCCATCGATCGCGCACACCCGGGCCGAGCGACGCTTGCCCTCCAGAAACGCGATCTCGCCGAACACTTCGCCCGCGCGCAACAGCGCCAGCTGAAGGTGTTCCTGTTGCCCCCCGGGTGCTCCCGGGGCGTCGATCTCGACACACACCCGCCCCTCAAGCAGCACGTACAGGTCGGAGGCGACGCTGGACTCCTCGAACACCACTTCCCCAGGGCCGAACGCGATCTGCTCGCCGCAACCCGCAACCGCCCTGATGTCAGCTTCTGTCAGCCCGACAAAGAGATCACAACGTGACAGTATTGCCATGTCCGTCTCGCTCATACGCCGTACCTCCCGGTTCCGGCCGGGGGCCCGCCGCCCCGGCGCGCATCGATACCACAAACTACTATCCGCAGTGGTAGACGCAAACCGTAATGCTACGCGTTGTCGAGCCGGCCGATCCGCTGCCACCCCTCGACCGGGATCTGTGCCCCAATCACCTGGCACACTTCGTAGCCGCACGCTGACCCCAGGCGCCCGGCCGCCGCCACGTCCTTGCCCTTCACCAGCGCGTAGAGGAACCCCGCGGCCCAGAGGTCTCCGGCGCCCGTGGTATCAACTGCTTCGCCGGTGCCCATGCGTGCCACACTCACGCGGGTGCCGCCTGACGCAATGACACTGCCGCGTTTGCCCAGCTTGAGCACCGCGATCGACACGTCACGTGCCAACTGCTCGATCGCCACGCCCTCGTCGCTGCTGCCCGTGTACACGCGGGCTTCGTCCTCGTTGGCTATCAGTATGTCGACATACTCGCTCACCACATCGCCGAGGATCCCCTTCGCGGCTTCCACCACGGTGTACGAGGCCAGGTCCAGCGACACCAGCGCGCCGGCGGCCTTCGCGGCCACCAGCGCCGCGCGCAGCAGGGCTTCGTTGAACAGAAGATAGCCCTCCACGTGCACGATTGCAGCTCCTGCCAGCACCGCCGGCGAGAATTCCTCGGGCCGCGCCTCCGAAGATGCCCCCAGGTACGTGAACATCGAACGCTGCGCATCGGGGGTCACCACCGACAACACCCGTCCCGTCGGTGAATCGGACAGGAAGAGTACGGGGTCGACGTGATTGCGGCGCAGGTCACACTCGAACAACTCCCCCAGTTCATCTGTTCCTCGCTTGCCCACGAACCGGGCGCTTCCGCCCAGGCAACCGACACCCACGATCGTGTTGCAGGCTGAACCACCGCACACGATCTCGGGCGTTTCGCCCGACCGCTTCACTATGGCGTCTATTTCGGCGCCGCTCACCAGTTTCATGCCGCCCATGTGCCCGCCCGCTTCCGCGACGAACGCTTCGCTTTCCCGCAAGAGCACGTCGACCAGTGCCGAACCGACCCCGGCGATCAGCGTGGCCCCCGCCGGCCGCGGGAACAACGCAGTGTCTATCTTCATTGCTGCAACTCCTTGGCTATGGGTACGCGGAATCCGGCGCGGCGCAATATAGATTACCGTGGGCTTTCGTTTTCGTCAACCGCGCGCCCCGCTCACCATGCCGCCATCCTCCCGCGCACGCTCCCGTCCCCGCACGGAAGAACAGCTCCTTGAGCTGATTCAGCGTGTCTGTCCCGCTCCCGAACGAGGCGCATATCTCGTGGGGATGGGCGACGACTGCGCGGTACGACGCGGGCGCGGCGCAGAGACGCTGGTGTTCACGACCGATGCCATGGTAGAACACGTGCACTTTCGACTCAACTGGATGGAGCCGGCCGAAGTGGGATACAAGTGCATGGCTGCGAATGTGAGCGACTGCGCGGCCATGGGTGCGGTACCCGACAGCGCGCTGATCGAACTGGTGGTGCCCGCGAAGGGCAGGACTGCGGCAATCGTGGAAGGGATGTACCGGGGCATGCGCCGGGCCTGCCGGCGGTGGCGCTTCCCGATTGTCGGCGGCAACATTTCGAGCGGGCCCTGCTGGACAGTCTCGGTATCACTCGTGGGCCGCATGCCTCGCGGCACCGCTCCCGTGCTGCGCTCGGGAGCACGGCCCGGAGATCGGATCTGGGTGAGCGGCACGCCCGGTGAGTCGGCTGGCGGTCTTGCCGCACTCGCGAAGTGGGGACGGCGCCGGGCGCAGACACGTGTGCCGGCGGTCGTGCACAGGCACGTCTCACCGACACCGCGCGTGCTGGCGGGCGCGGCGCTCGCGCGCAGCCGGGCGGTACATGCCATGATCGACGTGTCGGACGGGGTGGCGCTCGATGCCTGGCGGATAGCGCGGGCAAGCGACGTCGCCATTGTGCTGAGCCCAGCAGCGTTCCCGCTGCGCGCGCACCTGAGGCAGGCGGGCACGCTCCTTGGGGTCGACCCGCAGAAGTGGTTCCTCGAGGGCGGAGAAGACTACGAACTGCTGTTCGCGGCCGCGCCCTCGTTTGTCCCTTCCCGCATGCACGCCGGGCACGGGCTCCGCTTCACGTGTATCGGTCGTGTATGCGGCCGCGGTGCCGCGCTCTCTGCCGACCGGGGAACGGGGCCTCGCGAGCTCGCGCCGCACGGCTGGGACCATCTTCGTAGATCCTTGCCGATGGTGAGCCACCGAAGTTAGATTCTGTTTTCGGGGTGCGTGTACCGCCCTTCGGCGCTCCTGTCGACTGTGTCTCTCCCTTGTCCCCAAGGTGGTGGCTGCAATGTTGCTGGCACGAAAACGAATGAAGATCGGTGAGATTCTGCTCAACCAGAACTATATCACCGAAGAGCAGCTGCAGATGGCGGTGGAAGAGCAGAAGCGCACCGTCGTGCTGCTCGGCACCATCCTGGTGAAACAGGGAGCCATATCCGATCAGGACCTGGCCAACGTTGTCGGCAAGCAGCTTGCCCTCGCACAGCGCCGTCGACTGGGCGACCTGCTGGTAGAGCAGGAACTGATTACCGAGCAGCAGCGAGACCAGGCCGTCGAGGAGCAGAAACGCACCGGCTGGAAACTGGGCGAGTGTCTGGTGCACCTGCGGTTCATCAGTGATGAGCAGCTGTACGAGATGCTCGCCGCGCAGCTGGACGTGCCGCTCGTACGACTGGAAAACTACCAGTTCAACGCGGCGATCGTGCGGATGATTCCCGAGGACATCGCGCGCAAGTACAGGGCAATCGCGCTGTTCGTCCGCGAAGGCGTGCTCACGGTCGCCATGTCCGACCCTACCAACCTGCGCACGATCGACCACCTGAAGTTCAAGACCGGCAAGGAGATCGACGCGGTCCTCGCCACCGAGAAGAGCATCAATTCGGCAATCGAGAAACAGTTCTCGGCCGGCCTGGAGGACATGACCAGCCTGCTGGGCACGGTTGGCGACTCGCAGAGCGAGATCGACGTGGTAAGCGCCGACGAAGACGATGTGGCGCTGACCGACGAAGAGGGCGCGCAGGTGGTGAAAATCGTGAACCTGATGGTGGGGCAGGCGATCAGCGAGCGTGCGTCCGACATCCATCTCGAGCCCATGGAGAGCTACGTGCGCCTGCGGTACCGTATCGACGGTGACCTGCAGGAGCGCAACCCGATCCCCAACACGATGCGCAGCCAGATCATCTCGCGTCTCAAGATCATGTCGCAGATGGACATCGCCGAGAAGCGCAGGCCCCAGGACGGGCGCTTCATGATCCGTCACGAAGGCCGCGAGATCGACCTCCGTGTCAGCACGTTCCCCGTCATGCTGCGCAAGGCGGGCGTGTTCGAGAAGATCGTGATGCGAATTATCGACCCCGAGGCCAACAAGCTGACCATCGACGACCTGGGATTCATGCCCGAAATGCGCAAGCAGTTCGAGGACACGATCAACCGGCCCAACGGGATCCTGCTGGTCACTGGTCCGACCGGCTCAGGAAAGAGCTCCACCCTCTACGCGGGCCTCCAGCGGGTGTACAGTGTCGATGTCAACATTGTCACGATGGAAGACCCGGTCGAGTTCAACCTCGACGGAATCAACCAGGGCCAGATCAATGTCAAGGCAGGGTTCACGTTCGCGGAAGGAATGCGCTCGATTCTGCGTCAGGACCCTGATATCGTGATGCTTGGTGAGATGCGAGACCTCGAGACCTGCGAGATGGCGATCCAGGCGGCGCTGACCGGCCACCTTGTGCTCTCGACACTGCACACCAACGACGCGGCCAGTGCGTTCACCCGTCTGCTCGACATGGGGATCGAGCCGTTCCTCATCACCTCCTGCGTTATCGGCGTGCTTGCTCAGCGACTCGTACGACGGGTCTGCAAGCGGTGCGTCGAAGAATACGAGCCCGATCCCGAACTGCTTGCGCGGTGCGGCCTGAAGGCGGGGCTGAAGCTGTTCCGCGGAAAGGGCTGTCCCGCCTGCAAGGGCTCCGGGTACAAAGGACGAGTGGGAATCTACGAGTACCTCACACCCGACGAAGAGATCTCGCGCATCGTCATGCGCCGCGGGACCTCCACGGAGATCATGAACTACGCGATCAAGCGCGGCGGGTTCGATACACTGCGTCGTGACGGGCTGCGCAAGGCGCTGAAGGGTGTCACGACGGTCGAGCAGGTGTTGGGGGCCACGCAGGATGTCTGAGGCCAGGCCGCGCCCGCCGCTGCTCGAACGACTCGTACTCAACGAACAGCAGAAACAGGCAGTGGTCCACGAAGGCGGACCGCAGCTCGTGTTTGCGGGCGCAGGCACCGGCAAGACGCGTGTGCTCACCGCGCGTATCGCCTGGCTCATCGAGGAACGGCAGGTCTCCCCCGCGGCCATCTTCGCCGCCACGTTCACCAACAAGGCGGCGAGGGAGATGCGTTCGCGGGTGGAAACGCTCACTGGCCTGTCGTGCACCGGCTTGTGGATTGGCACGTTCCACTCGCTCTGCGCACGAATGCTGCGCCGCGAAGCGGGGGTAATCGGCTACGACCACGCGTTCACGATTTACGACACCGATGATCAGACCGCTGTACTGCGACAGGTGCTGAAGGAGCTGCGGATAGAGGAACGCGCCTTGACAGCCGTGGCGGCCCGCGTCGCGGTGTCGCGATGGAAGAACCACGGGATCACGCCCGACACGGCGTTGGAGTCCTCCGAGGGCTACCAGGAGCGCCAGGCCGCGCGTATCTACGCGCTCTACCAGCAGAAACTGCGAGCCATGCAGGCCATGGACTTCGACGACCTGCTCGGCAACGCGGTGCTGCTGCTGTCCGACCACCCCGACATCGCCGCGCGCTACCGCGCGCGCTTCGCGCATGTGCTGGTGGATGAGTACCAGGACACGAACCGCACGCAGTTCCAGCTGGTGTCACTGCTTGGCCGCGAACACGGTAACGTGTTCGTGGTAGGCGACGACGATCAGAGCATCTACGGCTGGCGCGGCGCGCGCATCGAGAACATCCTGTCGTTCGACCGCGAGTTTCCCCGCACCGCCACGTGCCGTCTCGAACAGAACTACCGTTCCACCCAGGCCATCCTCGACTTTGCCAACGCGGTCATCGAGCCGAACACCGCCCGGGCGCCCAAGAAACTCTGGACCTCGCGCAGGGGGTCCAGTGAGGTCGTGGTGTGCCGGTACGCCGACGATCGCGGCGAAGCCGAAGGGATCTGCCGCCGTATCTCGCGGCTGGTGTCCGACGGTGCGAAGCCCTGCGAGATCATGGTGCTGTTCCGCACCAACGCGCAGTCACGCCCATTTGAGGAAGTGCTGCGCCGCGAACGCCTGGCCTACACGCTGGTGGGCGGCATCAGTTTCTACCAGCGCCGCGAGATCAAGGACTGCCTCGCCTACCTTCGACTGCTGGTGAACCGGGCCGATGACGTGAGTCTCGAACGCATCCTCAATGTGCCCGCCCGGGGGTTGGGGCCCAAGGCGCGTGAGGACCTCAGCGTCGCCGCGCACGGCCCGCTGCTGCCCGCGATTCTGCGCGGCTCAGCCGACTCCGCGCCGATATTCAGGCACAAGGGGATCGCCGAGCTGCGGGCCCTGTTCTCGGAGCTTTGCGAACTCGCGGAAGCCGGCGGAGCGCCCGATGAGCTGCTGCGCGAAATGCTTCAGCGCACCGGCTACATCACCATGCTGGAGGAGGAACACAGCGAAGAGGCCGAGGGACGCGTGGAGAATATCAACGAACTGCTCAACGCGATGGCGCTCTGGGCCGGCGAGCACCCCGAAGGGACACTGGCGGAGTTCCTCGAGGAAGTTGCCCTGATATCCGACATAGACATGACCGCTGACGAAGCCGACAGGGTGCTGCTGATGACCCTTCACAGCGCCAAGGGCCTCGAGGCGCGGCACGTGTTTGTGGCGGGGCTCGAGGACGGGCTTTTGCCGGCGCGGCAGAACCTCGCCGATGAACGGACTGTCGAAGAGGAACGGCGCCTGTTCTACGTGGGCTGCACACGGGCACGCGAAACGCTCTGGTGTTCGCACGCGCAGCGGCGCTGGCGTTTCGGAAGCGTTTCTCCGATGGTGCCCTCGCGGTTCCTCGCTGATGTGCCGACCGGGGCGTACCGGCTGCAGGACGAAAGCCTGTCGGGCCTCACGAGGATGCCTCGGGTCGCGCCGGGGGCACACCCCGCCCCGTCCCGTCGCGGCCCCGAGAAGCGCACGACCCCCGAGCCGCCACCCCGCGAACCATCGTACGAAGACTACTCGCAGGAAGAGGTGCTGTTGCGCATGGGCCAGCGTGTGCGGCACAAAAAGTACGGTATCGGCCGAGTGCTGAGTGTCAGCGGGTTCAGCAATGACATGCGCGTGACCGTGTTGTTCAATGACG
The DNA here is from genome assembly GCA_964546395.1 of uncultured Fibrobacterota bacterium. Classification (GTDB taxonomy): domain Bacteria; phylum Fibrobacterota; class Chitinivibrionia; order Chitinivibrionales; family CAZJJT01; genus CAZJJT01. The sequence continues at coordinate 3,513 of CAZJJT010000042.1, read as the reverse complement.
GGGCGCGCCGGCAGATGCTGGCGAAATTCGCCGGACTGGAAATCCCATGACGCTCTGCGTGATTCCCGCACGGTACGCGTCCACACGTCTGCCGGCAAAGCCGCTGGCCATGGTTGAGGGCCGACCGCTGGTGATGTGGGCATACGACGCGGCGTGCCGGTCCGGGGCGTTCGAGACGGTGCTGGTGGCGACCGACGACCCGCGGATAGTGGATGCGGTCGTGCAGCATGGCGGCACAGCCGTGCTGACTTCGCCGAACCATCAACGCGGCACCGACCGTGTGTGGGAAGTTGCCAGGCAGCGTGACGACAGGTTCATCGTGAACCTCCAGGGCGACGAACCGGAAGTGCCGATCGAACTGCTGCGTAGCTTCGTCGCAACGCTGCACGAGCGAGTGGACAGCAATTCGGTACTGACCTGCGTGTCGGAAGCGCCGGTGGAGCAGATGGGCAACCCCAACGTCGTGAAAGTGGTGCTGAACCGGCGCGGTGAAGCGCTGTACTTCTCGCGTTGCGCTGTCCCCCACGGTGCGCGGACGGTGTTCACCAGGCACACGGGCATATACGGGTTCTGCAGGGAGAGCCTGGAGCGGTTCTGCTCGTTTGAAGAGGGGATCCTTGAGCGCTCGGAGAAGCTCGAGCAGCTCCGTGCACTCGAGAACGGCATGGTGATACACTGCCTGTCACACGCACACGAGTTTTGCGGTATCGACACACCACGCGACCTCGAAGAGTTCCGTCAACGGGCACGTGATTTGCGTCTGTCGCTGGAATGAGCCATTTTACGGGTACCAGCAGGCAGCGTTGCACCGTGCAACGCTCGGGCTTGCGGGCACAACACTATGGGACATCCTCAGGGCATCTGCGGCATAGAACTGGGCAGGGACGCGCTGAACCTTGCGTACTACGTGCCGGACCAGGACACGGTCACGTGCGTAGGGATGTCGCCCTCCCTGGGTGACTCGGGGCTCCCGTGGTGGGACAGCGTGCGCACGGAGCTCAAGCCGCTCATCCGAGAGGCTGCCAGTGAGGGACGGCCGCTGCGGGGCACTGCGGCGGTGTGCTCGATTCCGGCGGAGAACGCAGTGGTATCGCGGCTGATGGTTGACACCAATGAGCCGACGGTCGGCTCGACCCTTCGCTGGGAACTCCGTCAGCAGCTGGTGGGACCGCTCGAAGACTACTCCTACGACTTCCAGAAACTGGCGGCTGTGCGGCCCGGGCCGGTGGTCACCTACCTGGCAGCCGCATGTCGTTCGGCCTGGGCTGCAAAGGTACGCGTGCTCCTGCAGTCGCAGCGCTTCGTGCCTCGCGCACTCGACATCGATGTACTCGCGCTGATCAATGCGTTCGAGGCGAACTATCGCGATCTGCTGTCGGCGCCCGCAGTCCTCATCCTGGGGGACGAGCAGGTCACGAAGGCGATCCTGACCTGGAACGGCGGCCTGATAGACTTCGAGCAGTGCAAGTTCAGCCCCGACACGCAGGAACCCGATGAGTACGTACGCCTTCTGCGCAGGGTCGTGGAACGCCTCCGGGCATCTTACCCTTCGCTGGCCTCACGTGGTCCGGTACCCATGTTCGCCTCGGGGGCGATCTTCACCTGGGATGCGATTGCGGCGGCGTGTTTCAGCGCGTTCGGAGAGATGCAGGTGCTGAACCCGTTCCGCAACCTCGGGTGCACGGGACTGCCCGAGTCCTCGCTGCGTCTGCATGCGCCCCGGCTGGCAGTGGCGGTCGGGTTGGCGGTCCGAGAGGCCTCGGAGCTTGACACATGATACGCATCAACCTGTTCTCCGGAGTCCCTCGCGGACCGGGCGGCGCCAGTGTCGTGCGCGGTCTTGTGCTCGGCGTTGCCGCCGTGCTGAGCGGCGGCCTGGTAGTCGGCCTGGTGGTGCTGACCTATCGCACCATGAAGACATCGGCGGCGGCTCCGCAGGAAACGGCCGCCGCGGCGCAACCCGCGACGGTCCCTGCGGTGCCGCAACGTATGCCGTACTCCTCGATGAGCCTTCCCCAGCGGGTTGCCTACGAAATCGCGTTCGCCCGGAGCGCACTGGAGGCGCTGAGCGCAGCCATGCCGGCTTCGCTGGGAGCGCCCTCCCGCGTCGTACTCGACAGTTTCTCGGTGGTGAGCATCGAAGGAGAGTCACGGTCGAAGGAAGCCGTTGCGGGACTGCTGAGTGCGCTTCGTTCGGACGCGCTGACACTCAGGCCCAAGCCGTACACCACGGTGGCGGTCAACGGTGGGGTATATGCCTACCGCGCGGCGGCAGAAGCCCTGTTTGTCCTGGGCAACTCCGACAGCGTGATGAGCAGGCTGCCGCAAGTGCAGGCGCAGAGCACCGACCTCAAGCGGGTCGAGCAGTTCGCAGCCGATGCCGGTGTGCGGATCCGCAAGGGACTGCGCTACGTGTCGAAGCAGAAGGCGGGCCGTTTTCAGCGTCTCGTGTACCGTATGGATGCCGCGGCGAGCCTGGCCGATTTCACCACGTTCGTGCGCAACGTACATGCGGCGAGTCTCGGCTGCGCATTCGCCAACGTGCGCTGTACCGGCACCAGTGTCTCGGCCGACATCTACCTGAACGCGATCGAATGAGCGGCGCCGGCGCTGCCGGTACTACCATGAAACTCCGTATCATCACCGGTTCTCTGAAGGGAAGGTCGGTGGTGTGCAACCGTCGGGCAGGGGCCTTCCGCCCGACGCTCGAACGGCACCGCGAGTCAGTTGCTCAGATCCTGCAGAGGTGGGTCGACGGCGCGCGGGTGGCCGATGTCTGCGCGGGCAGCGGCGTGTGTGGCTTCGAGCTGCTCAGCCGCGGCGCTGCGCATGTTGACTTCGTGGAATGTGATCGGGCACGGGCACGGGCCATCGAGACGGCAGCGCGGCAGTTCGGCGTGGAAGCCTGCGTTGCCGTGTACGCGACGGACGCACGGCGGTTTGCCGTGATGAACACCGGGCCGTACGATATAGTCTATTTTGATCCGCCGTACGGTGACGAAGCGCTTGCCGGGGCGGTGTGCGGGCTGCTTGCGGTGGTGGTGCCGGACGGTGTGCTGGCATTCGAACGGTCTTCCCGCAGTGAGCCCCGCAGATGCACTCTCGGACCGCTGCACCTGGTGGAGACGCGCCAGTTCGGTACCTCTGCGGTCGATTTCTACGCCCGCGAACCGTTGCGTCGTCCCCGTGTGTCGAGACCATTGGTTCGTGACGCACGCCAGACTGGAGGAACAGATGCCGACAGCACTATACCCGGGAACATTTGACCCGATCACCCTGGGTCACATCGACATCGCGCGCCGTGCCGCGAGCATGTTCTCGCGAGTGGTTGCCGTGGTGGCAGTCAACCCCAACAAGTGCACGCTCTTCACGGCCGATGAGCGGGTTGCGCTGGCACGTGAAGCTCTGGCGGAGGTGGACAACATCGACGTGGTTCGCTATGACGGGCTGATTGTGAATTGCCTTGACGAGTACAAGGCCACGCTTATCATCCGCGGGCTGCGTGCCTTGTCC
>CAZJJT010000041.1:15122-16106 GCA_964546395.1 uncultured Fibrobacterota bacterium | reverse complement strand
CGCCGATCTGACCGTTGCACCGGAAGACCTGCCCCGGTTCTACGCTGCCCTTGCCAGTGGTACCTGCGAGTTTGCCAACGGCGTACGGTTGGTGTACCCCATGGGGCAACATGCGATGCGGTTTGCCAACCTTGTCGGCAACAAGTTCTTCAGCATGGCCTTCTCCTGGCTCCTCGGCCAACCAGTGAAGGACACACTGTGTGGCACTAAGGTGCTGTGGAGAACAGACTATTGTGACATCGCGCGGAACCGGTCGTGCTTTGGGGACTTCGACCCGTTTGGAGACTTTGACCTGCTGTTTGGGGCCTCAAGGCTCAACCTCAAGATCGTCGACATACCGGTTCGCTACCACGACAGAACCTATGGCGACACCAACATCAGCAGGTGGCGACACGGCGTGATTCTACTCGGAATGGTCCTCTATGGAGGACGAAGGCTCAAGTTCATTTGAGGTCCCAGATGCGTAGCACAATCGGTCAACGCCGGCGGACCATCCAGCGGAAGCTGTTCCTACGCAGGCTGTACGCGGAGTGGTACGCGATGGTCGCCGCATCTCTGAAGGAACAACGGGGGCCTGTTCTCGAGGTCGGTTCTGGCCCTGGCTTTCTGGAAAGCGTCGTAGCGAATCTCATACGCTCGGACATCATACCCGACAGTTCACTGCATTTGGTTGCAGACGGATGTCGCCTGCCTTTCCGAACGTCGACGCTTGGTGCAGTGGTGGGGATAAATGTGTTCCACCACCTGCCCGATCCTCACGCGTTCCTTTGCGAAGCAGAGCGATGCCTGCGCAGCGATGGCAGAATCGTGCTGATCGAACCGTGGAACACTCGTTGGGCGTCACTCGTGCACCGCCTCTTCCATGCAGAGGATTTCGACGACCGTGCGCCCTGGCGTTCCGTTGCCGAAGGCGACCCGCTGTACGCCGCCAACAATGCACTTGCCTGGATCGTGTTCCAGAGGGACCGTCGCATTTTCGAAAGA
>CAZJJT010000041.1:0-15112 GCA_964546395.1 uncultured Fibrobacterota bacterium | reverse complement strand
CGAAAGAGCTTTCCCGAGTCTGCGCGTAGCGAGCGTCTGCCCGCAAATGCCCGTAGCGTACCTCTTGTCGGGAGGAGTTGACTCGCCTCTCAGCATGCCTGTCTGGTGCTACAGAGCAGTCAGGCGCCTCGAGCAGAGCCTCGTATGGACGTATGGCCTCACCGCCATGTTCGCACTGATCACCGTACGCAAAGCTCCGGTATCAACGTAAGGAATGTTCGTGAAGGCCTTCCATGACCACACGAGAACTGCTCCATCGACGTTGCGGGGAAGAACCACGATGCTGGTAGGAGCGGCGGTCGCCGTCCCCTCGCTGCGCACTGACACGACGCCACCTGCGCACAGGCGACTCTATCTACTTGCGCTTCTCATCCTCTCGCTGTGGACGTACGCCGGAGTTGCTTCGTGCGACTTCGTCTCGCTCGACGACCCCATGGCGGTGGTTGACAACCCCCACATAGCAGATGGGCTGACCGTCAAAGGCATTGCCTGGGCATGGACCACGTCGTACTATGATTACTGGCATCCTCTCTCCTGGATGTCACACATGGTCGATGTCTCGCTGTACGGGATGAATCCTCGAGGTCACCACGTAACGAACCTGTTGCTGCACTTGCTGTGTGTCGTGCTCGTGTTCCTGTTCGTCGCACGGCTCACCGCCGATGGCGTGGTTGCAGCAGTGTCAGCCGGGCTGTTCGCGGTACACCCGGTCCACACTGAATCAGTTGCGTGGATCGTTGAGCGCAAGGACCTGCTCGCCTGTGCGCTCTGGTATGGCACACTCATCTCATACCTCTGGTACTCACGCGCACCGTCGCTGCACCGTTTCCTCGTGGTGCTACCCCTCTTCGCGTTAGGCCTTGCGGCCAAACCGATGGCCGTGACACTCCCGTTCGTGATGCTGGTCCTTGACATCCTCGTGCTAGGCCGATTGGGCGCCCCCTCGCGCGGTGCTGGTATTTCGCGCAAGGCTGTCGTTGGGCTGGTGCTGGAGAAGGTTCCGTTCCTGATCGCCAGCACCGCTTCGGCGGCGGCGACACTGGCTGTGACCCGCAATTCCGCGGGATTGTACGCACTGGATAGCGTGGGCCTGTGTACCCGCCTCAGCACCACCTCGATCTCGTACTTTTCTTACCTGCGCAGCATCTTCTGGCCCGCCAACCTGTCCGTGTACTATCCCTACGACTTCAGTGTCTCCGCATTCCACGGTCTGCTGGCCGGCGCTGGGGTCGCTGCTCTCCTGACCGTGGCACTCCTGGTACGCAGAAGGGCCCCTCTCGTTGCACTTGGCGCGGTCTGGTACCTCAGCACACTGCTCCCTGTCATCGGCCTGGTGCAGACAGGTAGCCAAGCCCGCGCAGATCGTTTCCTGTACATCCCGGCACTTGGTGTATACCTTGCCATCGCCCACGTGTTTCGTGGCTTCAGGGGCCGTGCCCTGCGCTACCGCTGGATGCCATCATCCCTGCTGGCCGGTGTTCTGGTGCTCCTGGCCCTGCTGACACGCGTGCAGGTCCAGTATTGGCAAAACACCGAAACTCTGTTCCGACATGCATTGCGTGTCACAGAGGACAACTGGTTCGCCGAACATAACCTGGGTGTGTTCCTGCTCAACAATGGACGCGTAGACGAGGCGCTCCCGCTGCTCCAGTCTTCCACCCAGACCGCGCCCGGACACAGGGCGGGGTGGTACCACCTCGGGTTGGCGTTGGCACGTAGCGGAGACCTCCGGCAGGCGCGGTGTGCGCTGGACCGCGCAATTGCGCTGGACTCCTCGAGGACAGACGCCGTCGAGGCCAAGGCGAACGTGCTGTACCGGCTCGGCGACTTCCGCCAAGCCGAGGAGCTGTACCGCATCGTGGCCGCCGCCCGGAAGACGGACTGGGTCTCTCGGAACAACCTTGGTCTGGCACTCGCGGCGCAGGGCCGGGCCGAGGAGGCACGCGTCTGTTTTCAGCAAGCAGTCACCGCTTCAGGGGGCAGGCCGGAACCTGTGTGCAACCTGGCGATGCACGTGTACCGCACGGGAAGCAGCATCGAGGCAGCACCGCTGCTCGACAGTGCGCTGGTGCTATGCCCAGCTAACCGCGAGGTCCGCTTTGCACGCGCATTGACCTATTGGCAACTCGGTCGCATCGATGTTGCCTGTGCTGGGGTGTCTGGGGCGCTGTGGCACAAGGGAGACGGTCACCCTCAGTGGCCTGGCGTAGACTCGCTTCTGCTCCGTTGCAGGGAGAAGTAGGGCATGGATGACGGAAGATCAGCCGTCGCAGGCAGTCTGATAGCTCCCGGTCAGCCCACCAGGGCATCACTTGGTGCACTGCTGGTGGCATGTCTCGCGCTGCTGGCACACTGGGGTGTCAGCCACAATGCGTTCATTGCACTCGATGACGACCGTGCGATTGTCGACAACCCCCACACAGCAAACGGCATCACGTGGGAAAGCATCAGATGGGCGTTCACCGACACCCAGTACTACGACTACTGGCACCCACTGCCCTGGCTCAGCCACATGGCCGACATCCAACTCTTCGGCATGAGGCCCGGCGCACACCACGTCACAAGCCTCGCCATCCACATGGTCTCGAGTGCGATACTCTTCCTGGCACTGCTGGCGCTTACGCGCAGAAGACTGCTCTCGTTGTCCTGTGCGGCGCTCTTTGCCGTCCATCCCATACACGTTGAGTCTGTGGCATGGGCGGTTGAGCGGAAGGATGTCCTGTGTGCATTGTTCTGGCACGCATGCGTGCTATCGTATGCGACGTACGCGAAGACCCGCAAGCGGTCTCTGTTGTGGACCTCCTTCGGTCTGCACCTCCTGAGCATGATGGCCAAGCCAATGCTGGTGACTGCACCCGTACTCCTGCTGCTGCTTGACTACTGGCCGCTACGCCGGTTTGGAGGAGACGCTGACGAAGGTCGACAGAGGGTTTCTGTTCTCAGCATTCTCGCCGAGAAGGTACCGTTTGCGCTGACATCAGCAGTCTTCTCGCTCCTGACAATCGTGGCCGTGGGAGGCAAGAACGCCCTGCCTTCGGTACAGACCATTCCCATCCCCACTCGCTTGGCAAATGTGACGATCGCATACGGACAGTATGTGCTGAATATGCTGTGGCCGGTCAACCTCGCGCTCTTCTATCCATATCGCTTCGACGTGGATCCCGCTCGACTTGTGGTTCCCGCTCTACTACTCACGACAGTCACTGCCCTGGTGGTCAGGTACCGGCGGCGTCTGCCCTGCCTTGTGTTCGGGTGGTCATGGTACCTACTGGCTCTCACTCCTGTTGTCGGACTGGTCCAAACAGGAAGCCAGGCCTACGCCGACCGGTTCATGTACATACCGTCGCTGGGACTCTACATGATGTTCGTGTGCACTGTGGCGAGGCTGCGCAGAAGCGTGTTCCGTGTCCCCATCCGCTCCCTCCTCATGGCGGTGGCCATTTTTGCCCTGATCGTGGCCACCAACAGACAGGTCCGGTTCTGGCGCGACAGCGAAACCCTCTTCAGGCACACCCTCCAGGCAGCTGGAGACAGCCCCTTGGTTCTCAACAACCTGGGGGTGCTGCTCAAGTCGCAACGAAGGTACAGCGAGGCCACGGAGGTGTTCAGGCGGGCGATGGAATCAAACCCGGCGGACGCGTATCCCGTGCAGAACCTCGCATCGTGCCTGATTGAGACTGGCCGACCGGCGGATGCACTCCCGTATCTGCGTCTTGCACGCTCGTTGTCCTCAACAGCTGTCGCCGTCCCGTACAACCTTGCCCTGGCACACCGCCTTCTGGGAGACACGGTTGCGGCGCGGCTGTACCTTGACACTGTCCTTACCCTGATGGAGGACGATGCAGAGTCACACAGGTCAGTGGGTGACGAGTACGCAGCTCTCAGGGAGTGGCACGAAGCCGAGAAGCACCTGCAGACTGCCGTCAGGCAGAGCCCTGGTTCGTGGAAGACTCACAACAGCCTGGGGTCACTTGAGCTTGCACGGACCAGGCCCGTGGAGGCACTGGCACACTTCCACCAGGCGTCCCTCCTCGCGCCTGAAGCAGCCCTGCCGCTGTGCAACGCGGCGATAGCCTTCCTGCAGTTGGGCATGGTGGCCGAGGCACTTGCCAGCGCCGAGGATGCCGCCTCCCGTGACCCCGCTCTCGGCAAGGCATACATGGTGAGAGGAGCCGCCTTCGAACAACTCGGACAGATCGACTCTGCCTTGACACAGTACAGGAGAGCCTGCACACTGCCAGTACCGGCACAGGGGTGCCCGCAGGCACTGGATAGCCTTCTCACAAGGGCACTGGTTTCTGACTCCCTGGCTGGGCACAGAACAGAAGCCCTGACAGACACGCAGTCCGAATGAGGCCCACGTGCCACGGGCCCACCAGAGTATCTTGCGTACAGGCGCCCACAACGTCCACCGTTTCTGAAGACAGCAACATGAACCAGTCTCCTCGACCCAACCATCTTCGCACCGGCGCCCTGGCAGCCTTTGTCGCTCTTGCTGCCTTGCTGGCACACATTGGCGTAGTCAACTGCGGCTTCGTCGTATTCGATGACGCACCGGTGGTCACGGAGAACCCTCACATCAGGCACGGCATCACACCCGAAAGCATCCAGTGGGCTTTCACCACAAGATACCATGACTACTGGCACCCTCTGCCGTGGCTGTCACACATGGTTGACTACCAGCTGTATGGCCTCGTGGCTGGTGGTCACCACCTTACCAGCCTTGTGATCCACATGGCATCGTCGGCCATCCTGTTCCTGGCTCTGCTTCGGCTGACCAAGCGTCGCTTCACCAGCACCTTCGCGGCCCTGCTGTTTGCTGTGCATCCTGTGCACGTGGAGTCTGTTGCCTGGGTTGTCGAGCGTAAGGATGCACTGCTTATGCTCTTCACAACCTTGACAATCCTTGCATACACCTGGTTCGTTCAGAAGCGTACGCCCCTGCGGTATGCACTGGTGCTTCTGGCCTACTGCCTTGCGCTGCTGTCAAAGCCGATGGCAGTGACGTTACCCTTTGTACTGCTTCTCCTCGACTTCTGGCCACTGGGACGTTCGAAGTATCTGCGTCTGCCCCCTGTGCAAAGCGACTCACCAATGGAGGACAGCAGGGCCCCTGCTACAACGTGGGTAATGCTTGTGCTAGAGAAGACGCCCTTGTTTCTGATGGCCCTCGCCTCCGCCACCATCACCTATGTCGGCGTCGAACGTCTCGGCTCGATCAACCACGGCTTTTCTTGGGCCGCCCGGCTCTCCGTCGCCTCGGTATCCTATGTCGCCTACATCGCCAAGCTATTCTGGCCTACCAGGCTGGCAGTCCTGTACCCGTTCGAGCCCATACCCCTCAGCTCGCCTCTTGTGGTTGGTGCCCTGGCCCTGATCGCCAGTGTCACCGTGTTTGTGGTCCTGTTCGCACGTCGGTTCCCGCACCTCTTTGTGGGATGGTTCTGGTTTGCCGGCACACTCATCCCGGTCATCGGCGTGGTGCACACCGGCTTTCAGAGCAGAGCAGACAGGTTCATGTACCTGCCGGCCATAGGGATCTACCTGGCGGTGGCATGGCAGTTGGACCTTTGGCGCGACCGCGAAGCTCGATTGCGCCCTGCAATTGTCCTGGCCGCAGCACTGGCCGTCGCTGTCCTGGCATGGGTGACCACACGGCAAACCAGGGTGTGGCAGAGCAGCGACACACTCTTCCGGCGGGCACTGAGTGTGACGAAGAACAACTATGTAGCAGAGAACAACTACGGCTGCTCGCTGCAGTCTGTCGCCGGCGTGGACTCCGCCATGGCACACTACAAGCGCGCTGTCGAGATTGAGCCAGCCTACTACAACGCCCAACGGAACCTGGGACTTGCCTATGTAAGCAAGGGTGACCTTGAGAGCGCCGCCACACACCTGAGCCGTGCCGTCGAGCTCGAACCGGGAGTCGTCGAAGTGCAGGTTGCCTTGGGGGGGGTGTATCAGGAGCTCGGCAGAGACTCGCTTGCCAGGTCAGCCTTGAGCAAAGCACTGTCGCTTGACCCGTCCAGCAGCCTGGCCCACTACGCGTTCGGCAACTACCTTCGTGCCCACGGACAGATCGATAGTGCGGGCCACCACTATCTCTTGTCAGCCCAGTTCGACAGTACTGCGTTTGGGGCCATGAAAGCGCTTGGCGACCTGCTACTTGCAGCGCACAGGTACAACGAGGCCACGGCCTGGTACTACAGGGCACTGACCGTCCAGAAGGACGCAGATGCCTATGCACAACTTGCGAGATCTTTGGGGGAGACTGGGAAGTGGAATGCAGCAGTGGAGAGTGCCACAAAAGCAAAGGCTCTGGCTCCCGCATCAGCGGAAGCTTCGTACATACTGGCACGCACATTGTCGCTGGCTGGACTGCGTGATCGGGCTTCAGACGAGTACAGACGACTGCTTGTGAGGTATCCCGACCATGGCCCGGCACAGCTTGAGTTCGCAGAGTCCATGGAGACAGCGCAACTGCCCGACTCTGCATGTGTGCACTTTGCCAGGGCACGTGAGCTGATGCCCGACGAACAGCGCGCTGTGGCGGGCCTCAAGCGATTGGGGTGCAGCCGTTGAAGGGCATGTCAGAGATGGCGGCAGTGTGGTTGTCGTCTGCGGCACGCCGCGACATGCCAGCCGTGCCACCTGCAGTGCACACGGAAAGCCCTGGGCCAGCAACGACGCGCATCGTCCTACTTCTGCTGCTCCTGGTAACCGTCACCGCATACCGACCAGTGTCAGAAGCCGGCTTCATCGCGTTCGACGACAAAGCGTTCATCCTCGAGAATCCCGTTGTGAGGAAGGGCCTTACCTTCGAGGGTGTACTGTGGGCCTTCGGTGACACCAAGTCATACGACTACTGGCACCCGCTGCCGTGGATCAGCCACATGGTGGACTTCTCGCTCTACGGTACTCACGCGGCCAGTCACCACGTAACTAACCTTGTTCTCCACCTTGCTGCAGTCGTCATGGTGTTTCTCTCTCTCAGCATGCTCTCGGGGCGCCGGTGGCAGAGCCTCATGGTGGCGGCACTCTTCGCCCTCCATCCCATCCACGTGGAATCGGTGGCGTGGATCTCTGAGCGCAAGGACGTCCTGGCCGCCCTCACATGGTTCACCACGCTTGCGGCCTATGCCTGGTTCGCGAAGCGGCCCTCTCTCCGCCGTCTGCTTGTTGTGGGTACGGCGTACGCAGCAGGGCTGATGTGCAAACCGTCCCTGGTACCGCTCCCCCTCATTCTCTGCCTGCTCGACTGGTGGCCGTTGCGGCGCTGTGCAGGAGTTGACTGGAACAGCCGCCGTATCCATCTCCTGATGCTGGAAAAGGTACCTCTGTTGTTGATGGCGGCCGCTGCATCGGCGCTTACGTTCCACGTGGTATCAGCCAAGGGCGCCATAGAACCTCTGGGTACGGGCAACCTGCTGTACAGGCTGTCCAACGCAGTCGCTTCGTACGCATTGTACATACGCAAGTTGCTCTGGCCCGTAGACCTTGCGGTGCTCTATCCATTCCCGAAGTCACTGCCACCAGTGCAAATCGTACTGGCAGTGTCGGTGCTGACTGCAATGGCGGCCCTGGCGGTGGTGGCCCGGCGCCGAGGCCAGCACATTGCAGTCGGGTTCCTGTGGTATGCAGTGTCGCTACTGCCTGTGATTGGCATAGTCAGAACGGGTGACCAGGCGATGGCCGACCGCTTCGTGTACATCCCGGCAGTAGGTCTGTACATTGCCCTTGCCTGGAGCACCGGCAACCTGTGTCGTCGACACGCACGAGTTCGAACCGCCGCTGTACTGGCGGTGGTGGCCGTGCTCGGCATTCTTTCCCTCCGGACAAGTCAACAGGCTGGGTACTGGCGCAACAGCGAGACTCTCTTCCGACACGCATTGGCAGTGACAGAGCACAACCATGTGATGCAGAATAACCTGGCGACAGAGTTGCTGCAGCGGGGCGACCTCGTCGGAGCATCGCAACTGCTGCAGTCCGCGCTTGGGGTCGCGCCGCAGCGCCCCGACCCCAACTACAACTATGGCGCGCTGCTGAATGCTCTGAAGGAGTACGATTCTGCAACCGTATACCTGGGACGTGCGCTGGCTGCCAAGCCGTGCTTCGCCGAGGCCCACCTCGGGCTGGCATACTCCCTGCTGTACCTGGGCGACACAGTCAAGTCGGCTCAGGAGGTGTCTGCAGCTATCACGTGTGCACCCGGTTCCTGGCGTGTGCACAACACGGCCGGGGCGCTCCTCTGCAGAATGGGCCACTTGGACAGCGCGCGGTCGGTGCTGCTCCGAGCCGTTGAGCTCAACCCGAGCCAGTGGGCACCGTACGGAAACCTTGGCTATGTGGAGATGCTGGCAGGCAACCCTTCCATAGCCATGGAGTGGTACGCCGCGTGCCTCGCCCGGCAGCCGGACGACCCGCAGGTGTTCGTCAACACTGGCCTGGCCCTGCTCCGGACCGGCCGTCCGCTCGCGGCAGACACGCTCTTCCTTGCCGCCCTGTCCCGCGACTCCAGCAGTTGCGGTGCACGTGTGGGCAGGGCCATCGTCCAGGGGCACCTCGGCGCACCACAGGAATCAATTGAGAAGTGCAATGATCTGCTCGCCAAGGGGTGTGACTCGTCCCTCGTCCAGGACGGCATCCGTGAACTCGAGCTACTGCTGCACCAGTCTGGGCAAACTGGTACTCGCCGCACTCCTCAACACGCGCCACTCGGCGCAGGGGATGCGGACCAACTGCTGCAGTTGGGAGTCCACGACACGTGCAGGTGACGTTGCGTGCGCAGGTGTCTACGGCAATAGCAGAGGGGCATCCCTCACCTGAGAGATGCCCCCTGTTGTTCCTGCGGCCCAGAGCCGCTCAGCAACCCACGCCAGCACCACTAGTTGGTGGTGTGGTCCCAGTTCGGGACATACCTGCCGAACGCTGGGTCAGAGGTGTGCGTTACGCCACCGGCGGTGTTGATCGATGTGCAGATAGTCAGCCCGTTCACATCGCCCATACCGCTCGCCGCTGCCTTGCCCTGGAGATGGCCTCCGGCCGGGTGCGAATACGTGTAGTACTTGCTGTTGGCAGCAGTCGGGTCAGCAATTGTGAGGAGCGTGATCGCTGTGGCCAGTGAATTGGTTTCTGCCAGGTAGGCCAGCGCAGCATTGTCATACGAACTCAGCACCGTGGGCGCCTCAGAAACCTTCGCCTTCACGGACGCCTCGTTGAACTTCGGTATGGCAAGCGTTGCGAGGATACCGATAATAACGATAACCACCATCAGCTCAATCAGTGTGAACGCCTTGTTGTTCCGTAGCATCTCTGTTCCTTCCGTTTGCGCAATTGAGTTCGACAGAATGCACACCAAACTGGTTGTGCATCGAAATGGAATCCTATGACGAACCTCCTCTCCTGAGCCCTTCACAGGCTCTGCACAGGAAGAGTTATACAATTATTATACTGCAATGACCGGCCGCTGTCAAGGCCACATGAAGTGCCAGCGCTGACCGCCAGCACAGCCATGGCCTGACAGTCGGGATGACCGGTCCTATCTCATTCGGTGACAATGGGTAACGGATGTCGGACGGGTGACGCTCCGGAGCAGTGGGCGGCCGAATGGACCCTCACCTCATCGCCGCGTCAAGGAGAAACCCGACATCCGGACGCGGGCGAGCTATGACTGCAATCTGATACGAGAAGAGGCTCCTCGAAAAACATATCAGGAGTTTGTTGACCACGAGAAGGAAGGACGACAGCCGACTGGCCCCGAAAACGAGCGGGAAGGGAACGGGGATTCCCGTCACCCGCTCGATGTCGTAGCCGGCGTTGGCAAGGGCTCTGCGCACCGAAGCGAATGTCGATAGCCGCTTGTGTGTCATGTCCAGGATTCCCTTCTTCCCGTAGTTGAATCGGCCGAGGAGGAGCGAAGCCCGAACAGCAATGAATGCCACGTTGCCGGTTGTCAGGATCAATTTTGGCGCATAGCGGGAGAAACTCTCCCGCAGCCGCAACAGGAACTCCTCCGGTGAGTCGAGGTGTTCGATGATGTCCAGCATGAGTATGGCATCCAACCGTTCCTCGCTAAAGGCGATGTTGCACGTGTTGAGATCGCACTGCTGAACGTGCGCGCACACCTCACTCGCGGACGGGCGGATTTCCTGGTCGACCCCATACACAGTGCACCGCTTCCTGCTCAGTTCAGCGGCCACGATGCCTGGTCCACACCCGATATCCACAACCACTGATTCCGGTGCCACCATATCCACAGCGAACTGGTGGCTGCTCGCAAACCCCAGTTTGGACGTATAGACTGAGTTGTCCCTGCTGTAGTCAAACTTCGGGTGATAGTAAATGAATGCTCGCCTCTGGAGACGCGACCGTATGGTCGTACCGATGACGTACTTCGCGTGGCGGATCCCCCCGAAGTGCCTGAGTTCCACAGCACTGTAGGACGGGATGGGGACTTCCCGCACGCGAACCCCGTTGTCAAGGAGTTGTATGGTGAGGTCTGTATCGAAGCCAAACCCGTCCGCGTTGTACTGGAAGGGGATAGACCGGAGTGCATCGGTGTGGTACACACGATAACCTGAGTGGAACTCGGACAGACTGGAACCCAGCAACCAGTTCTGGAGTCTTGTGAGCAGCCGGTTGCCGATGTACTTGTAGAGGGGCATCCTGCCGCCCTGGGGCGCTCCTCCAGCAATCACCCGTGAGCCGAACACTGCCTGCGCTTCGCCCTTGACCACTGGCGCCAGCAGGTCAGGCAGGCACTCTGGTGCATAGTGGCCGTCGCCGTGGAGCAATGCAACGATGTCAAACCCGTTCTGTATGGCATAGTGGAAGCCAATCTTCTGGTTCCCGCCGTAGCCCTGGCTGACCGGGTTTCGGAACACGCGCAGTCGCATGTCCGTTGTCCGCGTCTGGAAGCCATCGCTTCTTTCCAGTGTCCTGTCGGTCGAGGCGTCGTCGATGACAAGCACCTCGGTGTCGAACTCATCGCCGCCCCTGACGGCACGGGGGATGCGCGCAAGTACGGATTCAATCCGGGCCTCGTCATTGTATGCGACAACGAAGATCAAGAGCCGCAGTTCCTTCGAAGAGCCCGTCGCATCGTTTACCGGTGGCATCGCCCCGCTCACGGGACCGCCCCTTCTGCGGTCGTGGTGATGTCGACGAGTGTCACCTGGTCGTTCCCGTCGATCGCCACCGACCGTCCCACAACCGACGCAAGTGTATCCGAGAAGTACACAGCTGCGTTACCGACGGCCCTTTCTGTCTCATAGGGTCGGTCGATGTAGTTTCTGAGTTCTGACAGGTTCGTGATACCGTAGGGCTCATGGACTACGTACTGTATGCCCCGGTCGATGAGGAATCGGCGCAACACCTCCTCTGGGGCACCGACCGGCAACCCAAGTCCGGGCGAGATGAGCCCTGCTGGTATAACCGAGTAGATCCGGTTCCGCCTGTAGTCATAGTGGAAGGGCGCACCCACATGCAACAGTATCCCTGTGCCTGGCTCAGTCTGGTTCTGCAGATGCCGGGCCCGCTCTTCGCCCAAGGGGCCCATCATCGCGCGACCGAGGTCAGCGAGGGGACGAGTGAAGTCGAACGCAAGCAGCGTGTGTCTGCGCCACAAGCGACCCACCCGGGACACAGACGGGAGCACGCACGTTCCAAGTAGCAGCGCGCTGAGCATAAGCAGCGCGGCCGGCCCTGCATGCAGCCTGCGGCTCGACTGGCCGAGCCCTGTCCATTCATGTACGCATATGTACGGGCAGGCTGCCACACTTGGCAGCAGGAGCGGAGCACAATAGCGCAGCGCAGTACTCGCTGGGTCATCGACCATAAGGAACACACCCGCAGCACCAAGCAGACCCGCAAGTGACGACACCGTGAATGGCGCGACACGCAGTCCGTGCTCCGACCCGCCGGTCCTCAACAGCCAGGTACCGACTGCACACGCCGCCAGCAGCAGGACAGCGATGAGAGTGTACTGGTAGTACCAGCCCCCGTAGAAGGCTGGCTCAAGAGACGTGAAGTAGATGACCGCCTCTGTGACCACCCGTGCGAGTGGCGGCAAGTGTGCCCTGTAGGCACCCTCAACGGCAGGTTGTGTGCCAAGAAGGGCAGCGAACTGGGCATATCTTCCTGCCATCCACATGAGCGTGGTCAGTACAGACACTCCCCAGAATGCGAGGAGCGTTGCTGCGGGCCGCCTGCGCCAGCCCGCAGCCACGACAATGGCGAATGGGTAGCCCAACCCAAAGGCCAAGGCGTAGGGCCCCAACGTGGTCTTGAGAGGTATCAGGCTACCAAGAAACAGCCCTGCCGCCACGCCGCCCCCCACTGAAGGCCAGCGTTGCTGCAAGGCGATGGCCTGCGCGGTGAGCCACGCTGCCGACACCAATCCGAGTATCATGAGACTGCCTGAGAACAGACTCGAGAGGTTCGCAAACTGCGGCTCCAACCCAATGAAGAGCAGCACTGCCAGCACGCGAACAAGCCACGGAGCCTGCAGCCATCGCCCCAACTCCACCAGCAGACAAGTCGCCAGTGTGAAGCACATGACTGCGTCGAGCACGTTCAGGTGTGTGAGCGGCAGCCAGATCAGGAAGTAGGCGTGCAGGTATGACTGAGCCCCCATGCTGTCCATGCCCAGGCAGTCGAAGGGGTCGCCCGCAGCGGAGCCGGTGGCGAGTATGCGGACGGGGCGTTTCAGACAGTATTGGAAGTCATCAGCTATGTTGAATTCGCCAGCGGGCATCAGAACGAGCACCAGGAAACCCAGCATGACGGCGCCCAGGCATAGCGGCACCATCGTCTCGACGGTCAGGGCGGACCGGAGCACTTCTTGTCCGGCTCTCAGCTCAGTGGCCACCGTGTGCGCTGCCAGGACCAACCCGGCGACCAGGACAACGCACAAAGCACCCGTGGTGGCCACGTACATGAGACACAGGATACCACCCATCGCAACCCACAGAGACAATCCGAGCGTGACTGCGTAGATGCGGCGACCCTCGACGCCGCCATGGAGGAGCTTCGCGGCCGCGGCTCCCCAGCCATACCACGACAGTAGATGCAGCGCTATCACAGCAAGAGAATGTAGTATGTCAAGCATCGCCCGGAGCTGTATCCTCCTGCCGGTCGGGATTCGGCCTATGGTTTCTGCTGTAGGCTCCGGTTCGCCCCGCTCTGCACGGCGCACGAACACGCTCCGAGCAGGCGCATGGCCCCATCGCGGTCACACCATCATCGCCAACTGGGTGCATAGGAGACGTAGTCGTCAGCACAGTCGTGTACCGCGACGCCCGCCGTATCCACTTCCGTCCAGATGTCCTGCCCCGCCAATGGGGAGATACCGGCCTGTGCTGTCGCGGTCAGCCTGACAGAGCTGCCTCCTGATGCTTCGGTATATATGAAGAATTTGCTGTAGCCTGCCTCGAGCGGGCTCTGCATCGTCAGATCACCACAGGTCCCGAGCGAACCCGTCTCCGTGATGTACGCAGCCTGGGCTCTGTCGTACGATGCAAGCGTTACGCACGCCTCAGAAACCTTCGCCTTCACCGCGGCATCTGAGACCCTCGGCACTACCAGAGAAGCAAGCACCCCGATTATCAGAATCACTACCACCAACTCAACGAGCGTGAATCCAGCAAGCGCCGAGACGTACCGGCTCTTCCCGGAAGCTTCCTCCTTGACTCCGGGCGGCATGCGCCGCATACCACACTGTCTGGTCGTGTACGCCATGCCAAGCTATCCTTTGCTCTGCGTACCGTTCCCACGCTTCAGCATCACGTACATGTGCTCAACCGGCAACGACCCCGTCCGGATCACCACGTGTGAAGTCATCGTCACCGTCTCCCACCCCTCTTCGCCCGCCTTGTCAAGGTAGTTGTACAGCGTTATGTCCTCCCAGTTCTGTACCGCCTTGCCGTCAACGTAATGCACCTTCCAGGATATCTCCCTCGGTATGAGCGACCCAAACACCCCCTTGCCGTGCTTCTCGGCAATCACCATCCGGTGTTCCCATCTCTGCATGACCCCTGTTGTCCTTCCCAGCGCCGGATCGCTCTAGTGCTCGTTCTCGAGCTCCCGCATCTTGTCCTCAACCACCCGCTTCACCGCCGGGTTGTCACTCGTCTCCAGAAGCAGAACCAGGTAGTCCCTCGCAGCCAGCTGCTCCCCCGCCTGCGTGTAGAACGTCGCCGCCATCCGCGCCATCTTCCACGCATGCTCTGTCGGCACCAGCGCTCCCCTGCCAATGTACTCGGCAGCACCCACCCGGTCGTTCCAGTACTTCAGACGCAGTACACCCGCATACAGGTACGGCTTGTGGCTCCACGAACCGATGTTTTCTATCCCGCGGCGGAGTATCACCTCGGCCGCGTCCGGTGCACCCGCCAGGTCCGGCAACAACACCCCCGCGAACTCATACGCCGGCTCGAAATACGGATTCAGCCGCGTGACCATGTCCACCATCTGGACCAGCCACGGATAGCTCCTGTCAGTAATATAGTGCGTTCCGAAGTAATTGACAGTACGAAACCACAGGTAGTTTGCGTAAGTAGTATGGAAACCAAGGAGTAACGGCTTGAGAATATCGCTCCTGGGGAGGTACGACATGCGCTGCTGGAGCCACTCGTCGGTCTTCTCCGATGTCAAGCGACGCTGTACCGGCACGATCGCAGCAAACAACACTGCCACCACCAGCACCGGCATACCCGCCCGCACCACTTTTCGGATCGCCGCTTGCACAGTCAACTCCCGCACCGATTGCACTGCAGCCGGGGGTGAGCAGTGAGTCCCACTGCAGCCAGCCGCGGGTGGGGGCCAACGGTCCTTCGGCACACCGCCGCACTCACCCGCCCCCTACCCCGCGAAGCTCCCAACACACACATCCCCTCAGCAAGGGGCTGCTACAAGTCTCTTCTGCTGAACACCATGCACGACAGCAACAACAGCAGTGCCACATACATCACACCATACCACAGCGCCAGCCACACGTAGTCCGGCGGCAGCTGCAGACCGTACACGATCGCCGTGCGCACGTTGAAATGCTCGAGGTTCGGCAGCACGTAGTACACGATTCTCAGGAACCCCGCCATCCATGCCTGCTTCCCTT
>CAZJJT010000040.1:0-16355 GCA_964546395.1 uncultured Fibrobacterota bacterium | reverse complement strand
ATGGACAACTCGTCCGCCGGTTCCAGGACATGGCGTTCGGGTATGCCTACAGCGTTCTGAGCGACCAGCACCAGGCACAGGACGCTGCGCAGGAGGCATTTGTCGAGGCGTACCGGAAACTCGGCGACCTGCGAGCCACGGAGGCGTTCCCGGGATGGCTGCGGCGCATCGTGTACAAGCATTGCGATCGCCTGTTCAGGCATCCCCGCAACCGCGAGATCGCCCTGGAACACGTCGCGGAACCGACTGCCGACCTGCCGCTACCCGATGAGGCCATCGAGGCCGCTGAGATGCAGGCGAGAGTACTCGAAGCCATCCGCGCGCTCCCCGCGCCGCAGCGCGAAGCCACGATGCTTTACTACATGGACGGCTACTCGCAGCAGGAAGTGGCGGCATTCCTCGAGGTGCCGGTCGGTACGGTCAAGAAGCGTCTCCATGATGCCCGTTCCCGACTCAAGAAGAGGATGGTCCAGATGGTGAGTGAGACGCTCAAACAGTTCCGTCGTGACGACCGGTTTGCCGATGTCGTGAACCAGCTTGCCTTCGTGAGACAGCAGGTCGAGCCCCTGGCCCAGCAGTTGGCAGGACTGGCCGATGAAGCGCTTCTTGCGCGGAGCATCGCTCTTCGCGAAGCCAGACAGCAGGACCACCAGCGCAGGCGCGGCGAGGCATTCGCTCTGGCCCGCGAAGCCATCCGCAGAGCCCACGGCTGGGTCCTGTTCGATGTGCAGTTGGTGGCAGCAGCGATGCTGGATGATGGGTGGGTGGCGGAGGAAGCCAGTGGCGAGGGCAAGACTCTGAGTGTTCTGCCTGCAGCGTACGCATCGGTCGCTGACGGCCATCCGGCGCACGTGGTCGGGCCCAACGAGTACCTCGCCGCGCGCGACGCCACGATTGCAGAGAGGGTGTTGCACCTGC
The DNA here is from genome assembly GCA_964546395.1 of uncultured Fibrobacterota bacterium. Classification (GTDB taxonomy): domain Bacteria; phylum Fibrobacterota; class Chitinivibrionia; order Chitinivibrionales; family CAZJJT01; genus CAZJJT01. The sequence goes on along the minus strand of CAZJJT010000040.1, from coordinate 15,437 downwards.
TCGGCGTGTCGGTCGGAACTGTGAGTGGTAACGGAGACAACCTCACAGATGTCACCTACGGTACTGCTGAACAGTTCATACGCAGCTGGCTTGCGCAGCCTGGGAGTGTCGTGAGAGACACAGCCATCCTGGACGAGATCGACCATGTCCTGCTTGACGACGGTCGCACAAGAGTGGTCGTGGCCGCATCGCTCAGCCCTCCTGACCTGCCGGGGTTGAGCGCGGCGGATGCTCTCGCGCAGTCGCTGGTGACTGACGATGCGGGGATGGCCTGGACCCGGTCGGAAGGCAGTCCCTTCGATATCGAACTCACACCGAAGGGGGGCGCTCGCGGCGACACGGTGGCATGCGGGCTGAACCGCAAACCCGGGAGCCTGAGCGCGGCGCTTCGCCAGGCGCTGCGCGCCCGCCTCTGCTTCGAACGCGATCGTGACTATGTCGTCGCAGAGCAACGCGTGGTACCGGTCGACGGGACGATTGGCAGACCCAGACACGGCCAGCGATGGTCGGAGGGCCTCCACCAGGCCATCGAAGTAAAGGAGGGGCTGGAGCCAACCCCCGAGCCGGTTGCTGCAGCCGACGTGAGCGTTGGGGAGTACTTCCGAGCGTACCGGAAGCTGGCCGGCTTGTCGGGCACAGCGGAACCGCAGGCACGCGAGTTCAAGGAGCGCTTCGGGCTGACAGTCGGAGTGGTGCCAACGAACAGGGCGGTGAACAGGATAGACTACGATGACCGCGTATACTCTGACAGCCCTGCGCGGACTGCCGCAGTCGTGGAGGAGATCGTACACGTGTCGCGCGTGCTTGGGCGACCAGTTCTTGTGGGAGTCCAGACCATTGCCCAGAGCGAACAGATCGCCGCGTTGTTAAGGACCAACCACGGAATTGCGCCGCGCATCCTTGACATGCGTCCTGAACACGCTGCGCAGGAAGCACAGACTGCTGCGACTGCCGGAGCGGTGGCGCGCCGGACCGATGGAGTTGACGGAGTTGAGGGCGCAGTCACCATCCTCCCGGCGTCGATGGCGCGGGGGACCGATGTCAGACTGGCCCCGGAGTGTGTGCGACAGGTCTGCAGGGAGTCACGACCGCCGGATCAACCGTTCTGCGCCGGGAAGTGCTGTGTGGCATGCGATGAGTACGATGAGCAGACGGCCTGCAGCCAGTGCCCAAAACCGAAGCTGGACCACTTGTTCCCACGAAAGGGGCGCATCGAATGCCCCGGCAACATGCCGTGCGGGCTGCACGTTGTGGGGGTTGGTCGCTCGGATCGACGTCTCGACAACCAGCTTCGCGGTCGTGCGGGCGCGCGTGGCGAGCCCGGTTCCAGCCGCTTCCTGCTGAGCCTGGACGACGCGCTATTTGAGGGCCAGGATGTCACTGGACTGCTGCCACCCCGCGGCGTGGCGATGGTGGAGGGCCCCGAAGTCACGAGACGGGTTCGTGAGATACAGCAGAAGCGGGATGCCCGCAAAGGAGCTATCCGTGCGGCGCTTGACGCTCCCACTCGCGTCGCAGCAGGCCCATGATACGGCAACTCCATCGCTCCTTGCCGAACACCATGCTCTCGCGGAACATGCCCTCATCGGTGAACCCGACAGCGCTGTAGCAGGCGTGTGGTGCGGGCTGGTGGCTCCATAGCCCGAGGACAATTCTGTGCAGGCCGAGTGTGCCGAACCCGTAGGCAACCAGTTCGCCGATCATCCCCTTGCCGATCCCTCGGTTCCGCAGCCGTGGCGCGACGATAACCCTCCCGATCCCGGCCGACTGGTTCTTTGCGGAGATGTTGGACAGATCGCAGTACCCGATGAGCTTGGTGCCCCGGTAGTACCCGAAGCACTTCCTGCCAGACGCCGGGTCCCGGCCTGTGAGTACATGCCGACGCAGCTGCGCCTGTGTGAGCGGCCACCCGAACGTGTCAGCCGACCACTCGGCCATCTGACGGGGTGAGCGCACCCACGCCAGCAGCACAGCAACATCTCCCATGCGGAACTCCGTCAGGTGGTAGCCGTCACACGCACGCATGGGCGATGCGACATGTCGAGCATGCAGTGGATGTCTACGCGTTCTCGTGCCCACGCAATTCCTCCAGCGATGCCCACAGGTCAACACGCAGGCCCAGCACTACAGATCCTCCGCCAACATCCCATACTCGTACACATCGTGCCAAATCGGCGTACCGTCGCTGCCGCTGCGCATCGTGCCACACTTGCGGAAGTGCCCTTCACGCCGGAACCCGATACGTTCGAGGAGTCTTGGCGAGGCGGGGTTGGCAGTGACACACCTCGCCATGACCCGGTGAACTCCCATGTGTGCGAACGCATGCTCAACCAGCGCCCTGCCGGCTTCCGAGGCGTAACCCTTCCGGTGGTACTTCGAACCGAGGATAACCCCCAGTTCCCAGGTCTTCTTCTTCGGGGCGTCTGTCTGCGCGAAGTACAGATGACCGATGAGCTTGCCGGTCTCCTTCACCTCGACTGCGTAGAGCGCAGGCAACGCGGCCTTCTCAGCCGCCTGTCGCTTCGCCTCGTCGAGGTCAATGGGTCCACCGGGCTCGAACGCGTAGATGGCTGGATCGGACAGATACTCGTACAGATCCTGATAGTCCGTGTCGCGGAAGCGACGAAGGGTCAACCGGTCGGTCTCGATCATCTTGCTCCTCTACCGAACCAGGTGCTACTGCGTCTTGACCCGAATCTTGACGGCCACAACCTGATCCAGCGCCACCACGGCGTCATAGAACTCCATACCGCGGATCCTGGTGACATGGACAACCTTGTCTCCGACCATCACGACCTTCCCCGCCAGGTCAGCACCCGAACTCAGCACCAGGATCACGCTCTCTCCTGTCTGCGCCTTGAGCACCGATGCCACCGAGGCGTCAGGTTTCACTTCCAGTTTCTTCGCCTCTTCGTCCTGCACGAGAACAGCCGCCGACACGACACTCAGCACTGCCACCGCTGCTGCCAACCTTCTCATGCGCACCCCCAACGACAAGTGTATGTATGGACGCGGGAACCTGCTCCCGCGGGAATACCGTACTCACGCTCAGCGGACGGCAATGACAACGGCTGCACCTCGCCCTGTCTGTCGCCTCAGGAGAATCAGACCAGCCGACCGGCAGTAGCCGCACACCCGGTTCCCACGCATGTCGAACGTCTCCACCCTGCCGCGGACCTTCTGACGGGCAGGCGTCGTGCCACGGGGGCGGACCGCGTTGCCGGCAATGACACGCACGCTGAAGCCAAGGTCGTTGTACCCGGTGGCCGGCTCCCACACGCCGTCACTCGCGACACGGATACTGTACTCTGGTCTGTCAACGAGATCACGCTGTCCGCTTGTGCCGTTGGTGGCGGTGTCGGGAAGGTGCCAGAGCAGGTCGTAGAGCCCGAGAGGAGCGGCCGAGGGCACCGGGAGGTCGAGATCCAGCGTGATGGTATCGTCGTCGGGAAGCCACCTGCGAACGTCTGCGGCTATCGCCAACCGGACTTCGGCTCCCCCATCCCTCGGGCGCATGATCAGGTCGCACCCACGCGGGTTGAACGCCTTGCCGAACCCGGTGTTTGAGACCCACAGGCGTCCCCCCAGCCGTCCGCCCTGCGCCACGGTGTCGGACAGTGCTGCCTCGTGAAGCACGAAGCGATACCCGAGCCGTCGCGAGACTTCACCGTAGCACCCGTCGTCCCGCCAGCTCTGGATGACATCGGGGTGGTAGTCCATGTTCAGCACATCCCAGCGCATCTGGGCCAGGTCGCCGAGCATCGTGTCGCACACCGACCACGTGCTGGGGTTGCAGGTTTCGCCTTGCTGAGGCAGGTAGCGGTTCTCCAGTCTCAGCCACTCCTTCTCGGCTTCGATGTCACCGTTCCACGCGTAGGTGCCCCAGTCGTCGGCCGCTGCCCCCAGGCAATCGTTCTTGTGACCGGTACGGCTGCGTCTGCTGCCGTCGAACGCGTCGGCAGGGCCCAAGGGGATATCGGTACCGAAGATATCACGCTTGTAGCGGTGATAGCGCACGGTCACCGCGCGGGCCGGGTGCAGCGAATCAAGTTCTGCAAACAGCACGACACGCATGGAGTCCGGGTTGTCAAGGTTGTGGCCTGAGCTGTGCCATTCGCCCCACGCCCCGATAAACCCGGCGTCCCAACACAGGATCACGTCGTAGTTCACGTTGAGCACCGGCGCAACCTGCCCGATATGCTGCAACACCCTGAACAGCGGCGCATCATCGGAGGCCCCGGTGTCGTTGCGCCCGAAGTTGTAGCTGAACAACGGGATCACTTTCACACCGGCGCGGCGCGCCGCGCCGAGTCCGTTTCGCATGTCGTCAAGAAATGCCTGCGAGATCGGCGCCGTGCGGAACGAGTCGAGACGAAAATAGCGGCGGACCACGGTGATATTGTCGTCGGCGCGACGGCGCTCGAGGTATCCCTGGTCGAGTGAGCCCTGGTGAAACCAGCCCCGCTCGGGGTTGGGGAAGTCGGCGGTGTCGGGGGCATACGTTCTCCGGCCCGCACTCGAGACCTGAGTCAGCACCAGGGCCAGCACAAGCGCTCGCACCAGACACCTCATGGGGGCCTCCTGACTGCCACGAAACCGTGTACATAACTTTGCCGCTACTGCAGGGAAGATACCATACACGCTATATTCCACGGTCGCACCGCGGTGCAGCGGCGACACGGGAGACCACGTATGACTTCCTGGACAGACCTTCGGACCGACCCGGTACTCGATACCTGTGCCCGCTCGGGCAATGAACCCTCTCTCGACAGTATCCTGGAACTCTACCCCAGGCCGGCCGGCGAGGCGGCATTCGATGCAGCGGAGATTGCGCGCGCGATCGAACGGCTTGGGACCGCACCCGCGGTGAATACGGGACACCCGTTTCTTGACCTGTCGGTGAAGACCGGTCTGGCGTGTGTCGATGCTACGTTTCGGGGCGACCACCCGAAATACGGGGTGAAGGGCTACGCAGAGGACCGTCACGACGCGTTCCCGCCGACCATCACCGCGGCGGTGGATGCGCTCAGCGCCTGGGGGCTGCACACGCGCGCCGCGCAGCTGTTCCGGTATTGGCTTATGACTTTTGTCAATGAGGACGGGACGATCCGCTACTACGGCCCGGCGCTGAGCGAATACGGCCAGCTGCTGCATACCGCGGCGCTGCTGCACGAGCGCGCGGGCCCCGCGGGCTGGTGGGATGAAGGTGGTAGCGCGTTGATACGCATGGCAACGCGACTGACTGAGCTGTGTCTGCACAGGGAGAAGAAGGGCGAACTGGTGCCCGGGGTGCCCGAAGCCGACATATCGCCGGGCGAGCCGCTTCACCTGTACGACGCAACCCACAGCGAAGACAACCGATACTTCCACAACAACGCGTGGATTGCGCGCGGGCTGATGCGCTGGGCGGAACTGGCCGAAGTGGTGGGAGCGAGGGACATGCGTGTGGAGGCTGCCCGGACGCGCGATGCCGCACAGAAACTTGAGCAGCGCACGCTGGCAGCGATCAGGCATGCGTGGCCCGGGGATCCCGGCGACTGGTGGCTTCCCCCGCAGGTGGAGCCCTGTCCCCGGCCTGCGTCGCTGACCGACGGTGCCATCGCCTCGTACACGAACTACCGCTACTGGCCCGAGCTGCTGTCGAGCGGCGTGCTTCCGGACGACCTGGCGAACCGGGTGGTGGACAGCCGGCTCTCAGGCGGCGGTCAGTTCTGCGGCATGAGCCGGTTCATGGGGCACCTCGATGACTGGCCGCTTGCGGACTACTTGTATGGTCTGTGGCAGCTGAGAAGGAAGCGGGAGTTCCTGGTCAGCCTGTACGGCCATATCGCGTACCATCAGGCGACAGATCACCTGACTGCATACGAGCAGATGACGTTCCCGCCTGGGAAAGAAAAAGCCCCCTACTGCCTTCCCTGCCAGCTGGTCGCCGCACGCGCGGCACGGCTCGTGGTCGGCTGAATCCACCAAGGGAGTGTTGGATGAACATCGTGTTCCTTGATTCTGCGACCATCGTGCTCGACAACGACATGGACCTCTCCTCGCTGCGCGCGGCTGGACAACTGACCTGCTACCCGCAGACCGCTCGGGAACAGGTCGCCGAGCGGGCCGCCGATGCGCAGGTGGTGATAGTCAACAAGGTGCCCATGGATCAAGCGGCTATCCAGTCACTGCCGAACCTGAAGCACATCACGGTTATTGCCACCGGCTACAACAACGTGGACACCGGGGCGGCCCGCGCGGCCGGTGTGCTGGTCACCAATGTGAGCGGCTATGCCCGCCACACGGTGCCCCAGCATACGTTTGCACTGATTCTCAACCTGGCCACGCGCGTGCACGAGTACAACCGTGATATCCGTGCGGGCGCCTGGACCCGCTCCGGCATGTTCACCCTGCTCACCTATCCGACGTTCGAACTGCACGGCAAGACCATCGGGATCGTCGGGTTCGGCACCATCGGTCGCGCCGTGGCCCGTGCCGCCGAGGGGTTCGGCATGACCGTGATGGCCAACGACCAGGCAGATATCGGCGGTACCGGGTATCGCAACTGCACGCTGGAGGAGATCCTGACACAGGCGGACGTGGTTTCGCTGCACTGCCCGCTCACTGCCGACAACCGCCACCTGATTGACGCCGCCGCACTGGCAAAGATGAAGTCAGGCGCGCTGCTGATCAACACCGCACGGGGGCCGCTGGTCGATCAGGCGGCTCTTGCGGACGCCCTCAACAGGGGCGCGATTGCCGGGGCCGGGATTGACGTACTCGACGAGGAACCGCCGCGACCGGACAACCCCCTGCTCAACTGCACCGGAAACCTGGTGCTCACGCCCCACTCGGCCTGGTCGGCGCGCGAGGCGCGCCAGAGGCTCATAGACGAGGTCGCCGAGAACATCGTGGCCGCCGCACGCGGCGAACCCCGCAACGTCGTTTCCCGTTGATCCCCAAGCCCCCGACACCCCTGGCCACTGTCGCCTGACATCCTAGATATAGATAATTCAGACCATTATACTGCAACCGCGAAGATTGGCGTAATTGCCTATTGCGGAATACATAATCCTGCTATATATTGGCAGACATGGATGTTTCCGACCACTAAAATGGGGTTCGTAGAGTGCACTGCGTACATCTCTGCAAACTGGCGGATTCCTCCCCGCACCCCGACCTGTCTCTGGTGATCAGGCGCTCGTACAAGGCTGGTGAAGGCTCCGGCGCCGAGTACCATGTGGACGAGCCGAACCTCCACTTCGTGGTGGAGGGCGACGTGGCGTTCCACGTGAACGGGCGCGTGCTCAAGGGCGGCCCCGGTCTGCTGGTGTTCTCAGTCCCCGGCGACATACTCAAGCGTGTGGCAACAGGCGATCACACACTGGTGCACATCCATTTCTCCTTCGGCGGTTCATCCCTGAGCACGATCAGACGCAACCTCGAGCGCTGGGCTAGTCAGGCTCTGTCACAGTCGGTGGTACACGACGGCAACGCGGTGTTCTTCCCCGACCATATCCACCTGGCCCGAATGGAACAGGCCCTGCATCTGCTGGAGCACCTCGAAGAGGAGCGCAACGCACAGCGGCCCGGGTGGAAACTGTGGACTACCAGCCATTTCCTTCAGTTCCTCCACCTCGTGGCAGACGAAACTCTTGCGCATCTGCACGCCAAGCAGTCAGGCCACAGCGCCACTCGTGCCCAGCAGCACGTCGCCCGGCTTCTGGAGATGGTGGAGCAGAACCTGTCGGATGAGTTGTCGATCTCGCGGTGCGCACAGGACATGGAACTCAACGCCGATTACCTGGGCCGCGTGTTCCGCGACATGGTTGGTGTCAGCTTCGGCAATTTCGTGCTCGATCGCCGCCTCCTCACGGCCAAGTCACTGCTGCTGCGAGGCGACAGCAGTATCAGGGAAGTTGCTGCGGCGGTCGGGTTCAGCGACCCGCTGTACTTCAGCCGCATGTTCCACAAGCGTATCGGCGTTTCGCCGACCGAGTTTGCCGAGCGAAGCGTCTACCTTCAACAGCGAACCCCGGCATGAAACGTGCTGCCCCACCGGAGACTGTGCCAGTGAGAAAGAATGACCGCACACAGACCATAGCACTCCACCGTACCTCGCTGCCCATCCTGCACGACTGCGACGTGCTGGTGGTGGACGGGTCACTCGCAGGCATCGCCGCAGCCGTGACACTGGCGCGCAGCGGCCGGCGAGTGGCACTGGTCGAGTCGCGTACGTACCTGGGACGGGATCTTACGGCCACACTGCGGCCGTGGCTGCGCCGGCCAGACGGCGACGCCACCAGTCTGCCTTCCCTGCTCCAGGAGTGCATTGAGGCCAGCGGCACGGCATTGGTGGACGGTGAGTGGCCGCTGCATATGGATGCGGTCAAGGTGCGGCTCGAGGACCTGCTGCTCGAGGCCGGAGTCAGGCTCGTGTACGGCACCCGGCCGGTCGGGATATACCGGGTGAACGGAACGCTTCGCGGCGCAGTCGTCGCCAACAAGTCAGGCCGACAGGCAATCACGTGCCGTGCGGTGATCGACGCCTCCACGACCGCGCTGGCAACACGGGTGGCGGGGGCGACATTCGATGAGAGCGGCAAGACAGGCGTGTTGTTCCGCCGGACAGTCGAGTTCGAGAAGGTAGTTGACCTGCCGGCCGGCCCGTTGGTCGTTCCTCCCGGGCTTGGCATTGCAGGCAATGCTGTCACGGTGCACCGCGGCTGCCGCGGTGCAAGCCATGTGCTGCTCGAGCACGCGATCCTGCTGCCGCGAGCCGTCAGCGACGCCGTCGCCCTGGCAGAGCGCGAAGCTGCTGCACGGCGTGTCACGCAGGCACTCGTTGACCACCTCTACGCACACGAAGCCTCCTTTCTGCAGGCCGTTCCGGGCGCCAGCTCGTACGAACTGAGCGGGCCCGGCGCCTGCAGGATGGCCGCCCCTCCTCCGCCGTGGGCCTCCGGCCTGGGCAGGACGCCTGACGGCTTGCCAGCGGCGGCGTTCGCGGGACCGGTACCTGGTCTCTGGTGTATCAACGACGCCGCGCGCCTCGATGAGGCAGAGATGGGCGCACTGTGCGATCCCGCAGCGGCTGTGCGCACGGGGGAAGCGCTCGCGCAACTGGTGCACGCCATCTGCGAATCCGTGCCGGCCGCAGTGAAGAGCCCTGCGCCTGTCGCCCCCGCTGAGTCGGCACTGCAGGTGCGCGAGCAGGACCGGCCGCGGGCCGACCATCCGTACGACAGGTGCGAGACCGTCCCCCTGGTGGTACCCGTGGCGCACGCCACCGACGTGCTGGTTGTGGGAGGCGGTTCGAGCGGGAGCATGGCTGCATTCACTGCAGCGCGCGCAGGGGCACGCACGACACTGATCGACATGAACCCCGGTCTTGGCGGGACCGGCACTTACGGCGGTATCGATCTTCTCTGGTTCCCGCGTCCTATCGGCTGTTTCAACGAGTTCTACGGCCGGATCTCGCGCATGCAGGAGCGGCTCCACCTCCCCCGCCCGAAGGGGATCATGCCCAGTTATGCAATCGCCGCACGGTTGCGGGTGCTCATGGACGCGGCCGAGGATGCAGGCGTGGCGATGCTGCTCAATTCCGTGGTGATCGGCACTATCGTGGAGCACAACAGCGTGCGCGGCGCGGTGGTGGCCACGCCGCTGGGTCCGGTGGCAGTGCTCGCGCAGGTGGTGGTTGATGCCACCGGTGACGGGGACGTGGCTGCGTTTGCCGGTGCGGAGTATGTCCTCGGCTCCGACCGCGAGAACGCGGTCATGTACGCCCTGATGCCTGAGGGGGATCGCCCGGGCCGTTTCCTCAATGTCAAGACCAGCATGCTGGATGTCAGCGATGTGGAGGACTGGACGCGCATGATACTCGCCGAGCGGCGGCGTCACCGCGGCACCCCGCACGATCATGCAATCTACCTGGCACCGCGGGAGAGCAGGCACGTCCTCGGCGAGGTGCGCCTGACACTCACCGATCAGCTGGTCCAGCGGTGCTGGCGTGACGTGGTGTACGTCGCGTTCAGCAACTGCGACATGAAGGGGCCGGGGGCGTCCGACTGGCAGCGCATGGGACTGCAGTCGCCCAACTATGAGATCGAGATCCCCTACCGTGCACTCCTGCCCCGCGGCCTGGACGGGATCCTGGTGGCGGGCAAGGCGTACTCGGCAACGCACGATGCGATTGCGGCGCCGCGCATGCAGCCCGACCTCGAGAACCTGGGCGGTGTGGCTGGGACAGCCGCAGCCCTGGCCGTGCGTGAAGCGGTACCGCCGCACCAGCTTGACATCCGCATGCTCCAGCAGGAACTGGTGCGTCGAACGTTCCTGCCCGCCACCGTTCTCGCACGGGAGTTGGCGCCGGCGCAACGGGATGAAGCTGAACTGCGCGTGCTTATCGACTCACTCGATGCCTCGCAGCCGCTGAGTGCCTACTCCGACCACGAAGTCGGCGAGCGGTACGAGGAGCGCGTGCCCCTGGTGGATGTCCTGTGCGCCGGGCCCCGCGCCGTGCCACTGCTCTGTGAGGCACTGGCCGGGGCCACGGGTCGGCGGAAGGTGCTGCTGGCACAGGCACTGGCGGCAGTCGGCTCGGCTGAAGGCGTGCCGGTGCTCGTGGACGCGATCATGGACGAACTCGCGGGAGGGGTGCTGCCGCCGCGTACCGTGTCGGTCAAACACGCCGGACTGCCGCCAAACCAGGGGGCCGCGCCCTACGCCGCGCACCTTGTCCACTCGCTCGGCATGGCGGCGGACGAGCGGGCCCTGCCGGTCTGGGAACGCGTAGTCGACCTGCTGGCTGCCACCACACCTGAACTGATCGTTGACAAATGGCAGAGCCACTACTGCTATATCGACGCAGTGTGCTGCGGTGCGGAGCGTCTCGGGAGCCCCGGGGCCGTGGCACTGCTGAGCCGTCTGCACGGCTACGCGCCGCTGCGCCGACTGCAGTGCGAGTCGGGCTGGCAGGTCGACTGGTTCGAGGAGCGGCGCGCGTACCTCGAACTCGTGATCGGCCGCGCACTGGCCCGCTGCGGCAGTGTGGAGGGCCTGCGGATTCTCGTCGGGTACCTGTCCGACAACCGTGCGATACTGGCGCGTCATGCGCATGCAGAGCTGAGGAATATCACTGGGCAGGATTTTGGGAGAAACACCGGTGCCTGGCGTGAGTGGGTCGGTTCACTGGGCGATACGCTCAAGCCTGTGCCCTGGAGAGGCGTCCTGGAGCCGATGGCTGCGTGGGGCGAGGAGATGCTCACGGTTGTGACGCAGCCGGCGCAGAGCCGTGCCGCTGCAGCAGGCGCACGCTGAACACATGGAGGGCGTGGTGGAGACGAAGAACATCATTTCGCATGAAGGCGGGTACTCGCTGGAGATGGCTCCCGATGGAACCGTCCTCGGACTGCATTTCGCCGGCAAACGCGCTGACCTGTCGCAGGGAAGCACGTTCTACGAACTCAACGGCCTTCCGGCCGAGACCACGCAGGACAGTGACGGGTACGTGCTCGCGGCGAACAGCGCGTCAGCGCGCCTGTCGCTCATTCCCGGTCGCGAACTCGTGCTGCGTCTGACAGCCCTGGAGGGAGCGGCTCTCACGAGTTGGGGCATGACCGTGGCCCTGCCGCTCTCGACCCAGTTCCATCTCGCCGAGCATGTCAACACCGGAAGAATGCTCGACAGCAGCATGCCCCTGGGGGAGTTCTACGCGGCCAGGCTCACGTACAACTTCCTCGTGGCAGGTTCGGATGGCCTGTGGCTCCGGTTCATGTCGCGCGGCAAACCGCTGCACAAGCTCGAGGTCACCGTCGAGCGACACACCGAGACGTTCCTGTTGACAACCACGTGGCACCTCGGTGACGGATCGGAGGGTGCCGACGATGCCCGCCTGGGAGTATTCGCTTCGCTCGAGGAGGCGCTCGACGACCACGCGGAGATCGTGCGTGGAGAGATGGGGGTGAAGCCGTTCCGGGAGCGCCATGACCTGCCCGGGTGGATCCACAACGTGCGACTGATGTTCACCGTGGACATGATGCGCAGCCACGGCGAAGTGTCGCACACGTACGCGCAGGCAGCGGCATTCGTGGAGGCACTGCACGGGGAGGGATGCCCGAAGGACACACTGCTCAGGTTCCCCGGGTGGAGCGGGCCGTTCGACTCCCTGTACCCGACGTACCGTCCACACCCTGGTCTCGGGACCGACAAGGAGTTCGCGGGCCTCATCGACACCATTCACCGCTGCGGATACCGCGTGATGCTCCACACACTGGGGTGGGGCATCGACCCCTACCACCCCGACATCGACAGACTCATGCCGCTCGTGCGCAGGCGCGAGGATGGGTCGCTGGCCGGGTACAAGATCAGCGACGCCGGTTTCCCGCCCACCCGTCGCATCCACTACCGCAGCGGACGCGTGAAAGTGCGCGGGACGAAGACGGGCAACGGTGTCGAGGTGCAGACAGCCGCGGTGCCCTGTCTGTGCGAGTCGACCCTCACGATCGGCGGCATAACCGGGCCCGGCGTGCGCATACGCGCAGCGATACGTGAGCGGATCCAGACCACGCCCGAAGGGTGCTTCGCGTCGTCGGATACCTTCCGTTTCCCCTTCCCCTTCCTGCTCGGCCAGGGCGAGAACCGTATCCTGCTCGAATCCGTGGGCCAGGAGGAGCCGGACTGGAGCGCCTGCTGGTACACCATCGACCATTGCTTTGTCGCCAAGTCACTCTACCTTCCCTCGACGCGTCCGATTCTCAAGGCAGACACGGGAAGCGCGGCGTGGGCCGGGCTGTACGTGGGAGAACTCGAACGCGTGCTGTCGGACTACGGTCCGGACGCTCTGTACGTGGACGCAACGACGTACACCGACCCGCCGGGATCCCGCAGCCTCTTCGCGGCCATCGCCGAACGCATCCCCCACATCCCCATCGGCTGCGAGTGGTGCGACCATCTTGACGAACTCGGACAGTGGACGTTCTGCTTCGGCGCGGTCCGCAGCCTGATAGACTCCTCACCGAAACTCAACGAACCGCGCGACGCAAAGTCGGGTTCTATCAGACGCGGGATCGAGAGACGCTACGCGTGGCTCGACCACCCCTCGCCGGCCTGCCGGTTTGTCCGCGACCACCTCTACTTCCACTGCGCGCCCGACGCGTTCGTGCCGGTCGGCACCATCGTGGACATGAACCCGAAGTGGCAGCTCTACACCGACCCGTCCGAGCTCTACGAACAGCTTGCTGACTCACCGCGACTCGGGTTCGTCCCCACGATCAAGGTGAACTTCGCCGACTACGGGGTTGACGAATACACGAAGAAGATGATTCGCCTCGTTGCATCGCGTGGAAAGGTGCCCGCATGAAAGAGCCGCAGGCCAGGGAGTACGGGGTGGTCGTGGTGGGCGGCGGCATGTCCGGTGTATGCGCTGCGATCGCTGCCGCCCGTCTCGGCGTGACCGTGGCCCTTGTGCACAACCGCCCCGTGCTGGGCGGCAACAACAGCTCCGAGGTACGGATGCACGTATGCGGCGCGGACCTCATGGGCAAGCGGCCCGACGCGCGCGAGACAGGGATCATCGAGGAGATCCAGGAGGAGCACAAGGCGCGCAACCCGGGCAATTCATGGTCGGTGTACGACACGATTCTCTGGGAGAAGGCCTATTTCCAGGAGGGGCTTGAGCTCTACCTGAACACGCACGTGACAGCAGTGCACAGCAAGGACGCAAGAGTGCTGTCGGTCACGGCCGAGCAGCTCACCACCGAGAAGGTGTTCACGTTGCGTGCGCCGCTGTTTGTCGATGCCACCGGTGACGGTACGGTGGGAGTCCTGGCCGGAGCGGAGTACCTGTCGGGACGTGAGGGACGCGATGTGTACGGAGAGCAGTTCGCGCCCGAAACCGGTGATGCCTGCACCATGGGCAACACCCTCATGTTTCGCGCGGTCGACACCGGGAAGCCGGTGCCGTTCACCAGGCCCTCCTGGGCGAACACGTACACCGAAGAGCAGCTGCGGATGCGTGACCATTCGGATATCCGTGCGGGGTACTGGTGGATAGAGCTGGGCGGAGATGAGTTGGATACGATCCGTGATGCCGAGGAGATCCGTGATGAACTCCTGAAGGCCGTGTACGGCGTCTGGGATCATATCAAAAACGGCGGCAACCATGGTGCCGAGACGTTCGATCTCGACTGGGTGCAGTTCCTTCCCGGCAAGCGGGAGAGCCGCAGGCTGCTCGGCGACTATGTCCTGACCGAGAGGGACATCCTTGGCTGCGCGCGCTTCGATGATGCGGTCGCGTACGGCGGATGGAGTATCGACCTGCACTCCGTGGGCGGGCTGCGCAACAGCGATGAGACACCGGCTACACAGCACCTGAAGAAGTACACGCCGGACGACGTGTTCGCCATCCCCTACCGCTGCCTGTACTCGAAGAACGTCGAGAACCTGTTCCTGGCCGGGCGGGCGATCAGCGTGTCACACGTCGCGTTCGGCGCTACGCGCCAGATTGCCACGTGTGCCATTGGCGGCCAGGCCGTGGGGATTGCGGCGGTTCTGTGCCTGCAGAAGGGGGCCTCGCCGCGCCAGCTGCTGGACCATGTTGGTGAACTCCAGCAGGCCCTGCTGAAACAGGACTGCTACATCCCGGGCGTGTGCAACGAGGACCCGCGCGATCTGGCGCGGACGGCAGCGCTCACCTGCTCCTCGCACGTCGACGGGTGCGACGGTGCGCTGGTGACCAGCGGCCATGCCCGGCGCATCGGTGATGCAGCGAACTGCTGGGTGTCGGACGAACCTGCCGCGGGCCAGTGGCTGCAGCTTGACCTCGGTGCACCGCACGCAGTGCAACGCGTGCAGATGACGTTCGATCCCAACCTCACCGCCGAGGTGAAGATCTCACTGTCGCCACGGGTCGTGGCCAGGCAACGGCCCGGCGTACCATGTGAACTGGTCCGCGACTATGACCTGGAACTGCTTCGCGGCGGAGTGGTCGTAGAGCGGGTTGCCGTGCGCGGCAACTACCTCCGTCACCGCGTTCACGCCCTGGCTGCGCCAGTGCAGTGCGACGGCGTGCGTCTCAGCGTACACGCCACGAACGGCGACCCCCACGCGCGGGTGTTCGAGGTACGGGTGTATGAGTGAGGCCCCCGCAGCCACCCCGGGCGTACTCGGGCTAAGACAGTCCATGGAGCTGGCCGGCACCAACCTGCTGGCCATCCTGTCTCCCTCGCGCGACTACCTCCCCTACTGGGCCACGCGCATCCACAACGACAACCGTGCCCGCTCCGACTACTACTGGCCCTCGCACAATATCGGACGCTGGTGGGATGCAATGCTGCGCCTCGAGGCGGCCACCGGGTTCCGTTTCCCCTCGCACATCGAAGATGCCATGATCAGGAACCTGAAGCGCTGCTTCGACAACCCCCTGCAGGTATGCGGTCATCTCGAGGAAGACC
>CAZJJT010000039.1:1048-16455 GCA_964546395.1 uncultured Fibrobacterota bacterium | reverse complement strand
AGCAGACGGCGCTTCAATATCACCACTGCGCAGAACCGCAGCTACCGCATGGTGCTGAAGGACCAGTGGGTGTTCCTGCCCATCTCGCCGAATATCCTCCCGCTCACCGCGTGGAACATGAAGATCGGCTTGAGCCGCGAGTCGGGAAGTTTCTCCCACTTCTACGAGACATCGTTCTTCGTGAGCGAGATTCCGCAACGCTGCTACCTGGCGCTGAGCGGCGTGCCGATGCCGCAGGAACACGGACACCTCGAGCGCTGGCTGGAAGTGGCGGTGAACGGCACGCGCCTGCCGCTGAGCCTGGGCGCCTCGACGCCCGGATGCAGTGGCGACCCGCTGTACGCGGTGTTTGGCGATATGCTCGTCTGTGACCTCCGAGGAAGGCTTGCGACCGGGATCAACCGGATCATCATGCGCTCGACCGGGCTGTTTGCCGACCCGGCCAGTGTCGACTACCCGCCGGTCGTGGCCGGCGACTTCTCGATCAAGAAGGACTCCCGCGGGTGGGTGATGGATGAGCCGCTGCAGGAGATCCAGCACGATTCCTGGACTGCGCACGGGTTCCCGTATCTGTCCGGGGTCGGCGAGTACCGCCACGTGTTCGAGGTGCCCAACAAGTTTGAGGGGCTGGTGCTGAGGTTCTCGGCGGTATCGGGAAGTGTGGGGGTAAGCCTGAACGACACGGAAGTGGGGACGGTGGGATGGCAGCCGGTGGAGCTGGATGTCACCGACCAGTGCACACAGAAGCGCAACGAGCTCCGGCTTCGTGTCTGCAACACGATCGAGAACATGCTCCGTCTCAACGGCCGCCCGTCCGGCCTGATGGGTGAGGCATACGTCGACGTGTACTAGGGCCGTGTCCCGCACACCTCTGTCCTGCCTGTCGCTGCTGCACTCGGCGCCGGTCGTGTTCCTCGACAGTGCCCGCTGTGAGACGGCCCCGTGCCGCAGCCTGCTGTTTCTCCATCCCGAACACATCGTGTGTGTCGAGAACGCCGCAGAAGTGCGCGGCGCACTGGAACGTGTCTCCGCACTGTCGCGAACGCGCTGGGTCG
Source organism: uncultured Fibrobacterota bacterium (assembly GCA_964546395.1). GTDB lineage: Bacteria > Fibrobacterota > Chitinivibrionia > Chitinivibrionales > CAZJJT01 > CAZJJT01. The sequence continues at coordinate 15,400 of CAZJJT010000039.1, read as the reverse complement.
CGGGGTTCGTTTCCTACGAAGCAGGATACGCGTTGGAGCCGAGGCTGCTTCCACTCATGCCTGCGCGAACCAGGCACTCGCCGCCGCTGGTGTGGTTCGGCGCGTACGAGCGGCCGTGGGTGTTCGACCATGCCGCCGGCGCCTGGGACCGCCCCCTCCCGCGAGGGGCCCGGACAGGCAGGGCGGGCGCTGGCCCCGCCCTGCCCGAGCCGCTCGCGCAGGTCTCGCGCGAGGACTACCTCGCGTGTGTGCGCGCAATCAAGCGCCTGATAGCATCGGGAGATACCTACCAGGTGAACCTGACATTCGACACGCTGCTGCGCACGGGGGCCGACCCCCTGGCGTTGTTTGCGCGCCTGCGCCTGCTGCAGCCGGTGCCTTACGGCGCGTACATCGACACGGGCACCACGCGCGTGCTGTCACTCTCGCCCGAGCTGTTCTTCGAGCGCTGCCGCCACCAGATCACGGTGCGTCCCATGAAAGGAACCTCCCGCCGCGGACGCACAGCGCAGGAAGACCGGCGGATGCGCGAGTGGCTGCAGAGGGACCCGAAGAACCGCGCCGAGAACGTGATGATAGTCGATCTGCTGCGCAACGATCTCGGGAGGATCTGCCGGCCGGGTTCGGTGGCAAGCGGCCCGCTGTTCGAGGTAGAGACACACCCGAGCCTCCACCAGATGACCTCGACCGTGCGCGGGACCCTCAGGCGCGGGATCGGGCTTGGCGCCGTGTTCGGTGCATTGTTTCCGTGCGGATCGGTTACCGGCGCGCCGAAGATCCGCACCATGGAGATTATCCGGCAACTCGAGCACGGCGAACGTGGCGTGTACTGCGGCGCGATCGGCTACGCCGAGCCGCGCGGCCGAGCGGTGTTCTCGGTGGCCATTCGCACGCTCCAGCAACACGGTCGCGGCAGGTGGCGGTACCGCATAGGCAGCGGAGTCGTGTGGGACTCAGGCGCCGCGCGGGAGTGGGACGAGTGCCTGCTGAAAGCGGCGTTCCTCTCGAGGAACCTTCCGGCCCTCGAGCTGTTCGAGTCGATGCTGTGGGACGGGCGGCGGTTGACACTGCGTGCCGAACATCTCCGTCGCATGCAGCGTTCGGCGGAAGAACTGGGTCGCCCGCTTGACAGGGCGCGGCTGCAGCAGGTGTTCCACACGATTGCACGCACACTTGGCGGCCGTCCCCCGCACAAGGTACGCGTGCTCCAGTCGGAGCGGGGCGCGGTCCGCTGGGAAGCAGCGCCGCTGGGCGCCGCGGCGCCCGGCATGCCGCACGTGAGGGTCTGGCCCGAACCCCTCGACCGTCACGAACTGCTCCTCCGACACAAGACCACGTACCGCCCGTGGTACGCTGCGGCTGGACAGGCGGCCGAGCGTGAGGGCCTGTTCGACATCCTCTTTGTTAATGGTGAGGGTGACGTGTGCGAGGGGACACGCACCAACGTGTTCGCCCGTATCGGCGGCCGGCTCCGCACCCCCCCGGTGTCCTGTGGCCTGCTTCCCGGCACGCTGCGCGCGCGCATGCTGAGCCGAAGGGAGTGTGTCGAGAAGGTCCTGCGTGTTGCCGACCTCCGCCGGGCCTCGGCGGTCTTCTGCGGCAACTCGGTGCGCGGGTTGGTACGAGTAGAGGTGGCATAGCCATGCCCGACATGCACGCCGCCGTCTTCGATCTTTTCGGCACCCTGGTGCCCTCGTTCCCCCGGCAGGGGTACCTCGATTCGCTCCGCGACATGGCCCGGGTTGTGGGCGCTGAGGCAGATACGTTCTCGCGGCTGTGGCGGAAAGACACCTATCGCGACCGGGCCACCGGGGCATACACGACAGTCGCGGGTAACGTGCAGGCGATCTGCCGGATGCTGCAGTTGGATCCGAGTGCTGCTCAGCTTGCGGAAGCGACACGTATTCGGGAGGCGTTCACCGCAACAACGCTTTCGCCCCGACCGGACGCGGTCAGTACGCTGAGGCGGATCAAGGGCGCCGGCCTCCGTACCGCCCTCGTGAGTGCGTGTTCGGCGGAAGTGCCGCGGCTCTGGAAACGCTGTCCACTCGCGCCGCTCATTGATGTGCCGGTGTTCACCTGTGTGGTCGGGGCGACCAAGCCGGACCCGCGGTTGTACGCCGCGGCAGTCGAGGGTGTGGGAGTGCCGGCGGCGATGTGCATGTACGTGGCGGACGGGTTCAGCGGCGAGCTTGCCGGCGCCGCTCGCGCGGGCATGCGCCCGGTGCTCATTGCGCCGGGCGACGAGTCCCCTTCGGACCTCGATGCCACCGAGCGACTTACCTGGCAGGGCGAACGGATCGAGACCCTCACCGCGTGCCTTCCGCTGCTTGGCATCGCCTGAGCAGCAGTTGGGCACCGAGCGGGCGAGTTGCTGTTGACGCGGGGGCAGGAATGCGGCATATTACCAACATGTGTCCACTTCTCAGTCGACAGCAGCTTCGCTGTCGCCAGCCGAAGGAGTGGGGAAGGAGTGAATCGGATGTCCAGGCACAGTCACGGTCTGCTGGCGGGGGTCATGCTGGTGTGTGCCGGGGTGTGGAGCACTGCGTACGGTGCCACAATCACCCTCACGCCAGCCACCAAGTACCAGGTGGTGGACGGATTCGGGTCACACGAGAACATCTCTGCCTGGGCTGTCAAGCAGGGACCGTTCTACTTCACGGTTGACCTGGAGGAAGTCGGGTTCTACGATTCGGTCGCGATGGACATGCAGATCATCCGCATGTCGATCCCGGTGATGCAGGCAAGCGAGGGAGCGCCCTACAGCAGCGTGCCGTTTACACATGCGATCAAGATGCACCAGCGGGGTGTCGACAAGTTCTTCGGGGCCTGCTGGAGCCCCCCGGGGTGGATGAAGAGCAACGGGACCGAGGCCCACGGCGGCAGTCTGCTCAGCCAGTACTACGACGACTACGGCCGCATGGTTGCCGAGTACGCACGGCAGTTCAAGGAGAAAGTCGGTATCGAGCTGTACGGCCTGAGCCTGCAGAACGAACCCCGGTTTGTCGAACCGTACTCGTCGTGCGTGTACAACGCCACCACCTATCGCGACATGGCCGCGGTTGCGGCGCCGCTGATTCACGCGGTGTCACCCAGCACCAAGCTGCTGGGGCCCGAGGATGTGCTCCAGGCGGGGGGTACCAGCAACACGTGGGTAACCAATGTATTGAACAACGCCGCGGCGGGTCCGCTCTTCGGGGTCTACGGCGTCCACTGCCATTCTGAGATCTTCGAGTCGCCCTCCGACAACTACGACGGCTGGTGGAACACGGTACAGAACGTGGCCGACGCCAACAACCTGGCGCTCTGGATGAGCGAGACCGGTGACAACTTCGACACTTCCTGGAACACGGGAGTGTGGCTTGCCACCACGATCGCCAACTCCTTCAAGCGCGGCAACTGTCGTGGATGGGTCTGGTGGACGTTCACGTCGACGGGTGACAATCTCAACGGCCTGATACTCAGCGGGTGGTACTCGCAGAAGTACTACCAGATGGCACACTTCGGCAGGTTTGTCAAGGCTGACGCGCGGCGTATCGAGAGCTCCAGCTCGGCTTCACAGCTGCAGGAAGTGGCGTTCCAGAACACCGACAATTCGGTGGTCGTGGTCATACCCAACCCGAGCGGTTCGTCCACGTCTGTTTCGCTGGCCGGTTCCGGCCTGCCGGGGCAGTTCCGCGCGTACCAGTCCACGGCAAAGACTTCGATGATGCAGGATATCGGACTGGTATCGACGGGCAGCAACGTAGCGATCCCGGCGTGGAGTATCACCACACTCACATCCAATACCAGCACTCCCATCCGGCCGCCGGTGGAAGCCCGGGCCGCTGCAGAGCGACCGCGGTGCAGGCAGGCGCCGGGCCTGAACGCAGTACTCGTGGAGCTCGAACAGGCGAGCCGTGTATCGCTCAGACTGTATTCGACCAGAGGCGAACTTGCGGCACGGGTGGAGCACCGGGCTGCGGCCGGCACGTCGGTCGTGGGCTGGGAACATGGACGTGCTGCGGCGGGTGTCTACGTGGCCCGCGTGTCAGTCGAGCCGCTGGCCGGAGGCACCGGCGCCGACTACGTCGTGCCCATACGGATTCGCTGAAACTGCCGGGCGTTCTCCCTGCTCCGGTATAGTTGTTCACCCCGCGGCACCGGTCGAGCGCCGGTGCCGCACGGAAGGTGGTACGTTTGATGAGCGGAAACGATGACTCTCAGGGAAGTTTTTTCAGCGCCGATACCCCGCAGGCTTCTCTGCCGGCGTACGTGCTGGTTTCGCAGCGCGACGCGGCCGGCTTTTCTGCCGCAGTGTCCCAGCTGATCGCGGAGAAGAACTACCGGCCGAGCGGCGGCGTGTTTGTGGCCATGTCTAACAATGCCCCGGTGTTCTGCCAGGCGCTCGTGTTGGCCGGGCTCAAGTAGCACGCAGCCACTACTCTGCACGGCCCGCCGAGCGTGCGCAGCGGAATCCCGCCATGCCCATGTTGAGACGCTGACCGCCCCCGAACCGTGACACGCAATTCGTGTGGGCCTTGTCGGTCTTGACCCAGCCGCCGCGCCACACAGGAATGGTGCCCGTGGCCGGCCCCGTCGGGTTCTCCCTGGGACTTGTCTCATAGTAGTCCCGGTCCCAGTAGTCAGCCGTAATCTCGAAGACGTTGCCGAGCATGTCGTAGAGCCCGTATGCATTGGGCTTCTTCTGTCCCACCGGCCGAGGGCCACTTGAAGTCCGCAGTCCCCCGAACACCTTCACCGAGGCGTTGTCCGTGTACCAGGCGTGGTCGGCAAGCATGTCCGGGCTGGCGCCCCACGGGTAGTCCGTCCGTGCGCCGGCTTTGCAGGCCCGCTCCCACTCGGCTTCCGTAGGAAGGCGTTTGCCCATCCGTCGGCAGTACTCCTTCGCGTCCGCCCAGGTTACGTCCTCTACCGGACACTTGTCACACCCGTCGTTCTTCGAGGGGTTCGTGCCCATCGTCTTCCGGTACGCCTCCTGTGTCACTTCACTGGTATCCATGAAGAACCCGTCGAGTGTCACGTCGTGCAGCGGCGCAGGCGCGCCGAACAGAGGTGTCGCGGTCGATGTCCCCATCGGGAACGTCCCCGGTGGGACCCACACCATCCCTTCCGGCACCGGCTCAGGCGGCGGCTCTGACGCTTGGGTCGCGATGCCTTGGGGGGCCTCCTCCGCGGCCATGCCGCTGAGTGTGCGCGCGACCGAGGGGATTGCCGTCTTGACCAGTTCCTCTATCGCCCCTTCGACGCTGGCCTCCGCCGCGCGCACCACGGTCGCCGTGCCAACATCAATCAGCCGCACCGTCAGCATGTAGAGATTGCCGAGTTTGCCGACACTCCCGGCGACCATCTCTGTGGCGCCCAGGAGCTGACCCATCTCAACCACGCACTCCTGGCTCGTGCATCCCGAGTGCTGGAACCCCTGTTCGCTGAGTATGGTGTTCATCTCGCCACGCTCGACCACGGTGAACGCACCCAGCGCCACCAGCTCGTGCCTGAGCCGGTCGGAGAGAATCTGCGCATCGGCAAGCGGCACGTTGCGCCCCTCGAGATCGACCACGGCCACTGCAGAGGAGGCCTGTACGGCAGCGGCACTCGCAGTCAGCAACAGGAGATGCAGAGCGTGGCATCTGCTACCCCACATGCGCCACCACCGTCCCCAGCAGCACCGCGTCCGGCTCGTAGCTCACCTCGAGGCGCACCAGTGGCGCAAGCACCGGCCAGGCGCCGCCGTGCGCCACCACGCGGTCAACACCGTGCACGAGGGAGCGGTAGTCGGCGGCGATGCGCTCGACCGCGCCAGCAAGTCCCACCAGCACACCGCCTCTCATGCAGTCAGCCGTGCTGCACCCCGGAAGAGCCGGTACCGCACCGGCAGCAGCAACCTCGGGCAGTTCGGCGGTCTGCTCATGCAGTGCGCGCCACTGCAGTGACGGTCCGGGGACAATCGCCCCGCCGCGGAACACGCGCCCCTGATCAAGATAGTCGACTGTTACCGCGGTCCCGGCGCCCACAATCGCACAACTCTCGCCCGCAAACCGGTGTGCGCACCAGCACGCGGCCGCAATGCGATCCGCGCCCAGCATGCCGGGCGCGTCGTAGTCGAGTTCAACGGGAAGTGGCGCTGTACCACTGACGAAAGCGACATCGACGACACCGATCGATTCCAGCCACCTCGACAACCCCTTCGCAGCTTCGGCCGACACACTGCACACGATCCCCCGTGTCACCATGCCGGGCTGTCCCACGCTCAGCGCGCGCCATACGGAGTCAACTTCGTCGGGCACTGCCGTCGTGGGAACTGACTGCCGCGCCACCACACGCAGTCCGGCCACCTCGACCAGCGCGAGTTTCGTCACGCTGTTGCCGATATCCACACTCAGGACCAGTGTGTTCCGCGTGCCGCTCACGGCTGCCCCCGTGGTTCAGTTGACAAATCGCATGGGCCCAGAGGAAAAATACCGCTCCCCGCCGTCACAGACCAGCCGCGCCCGTCCCTGCTCGTCCACGCCCCCGAACACACCCGCGTATTCGCCTATCCGCACCGCGCGGCCGACACCGCACAGCCGCTCGCGGTACCACTCGTGCACGTGCCTGCCATCGGTCCGCCGCAACTCGTCGAACGCCGTCAGCACCCCCGACAGGAGCGCCGTCACCGCGAACGTCCGGCCCGTCTCGGCTGCCAGGGACGTGGCGATGGGCCGTATCTCCACGGGGAACTCCTCACGCGCCGTGTTCACGTTCATCCCCAGGCCGGCCACCACTCTGCCCGGCGCGCCCGATACGCTTTCCAGCAGTACTCCCGCGAGCTTGCGCTCACCCACCACGATGTCGTTGGGCCACTTGATCCGAGCGTCCACCTCCGCACTGTCTCCCGCCGCACGGCAGGCGGCCAGGGCCAGCGCGCGGTTCACCGCGAAGTGCTCACCGATATCGGCCAGTTGCACCACGACACTCACCCACAGCCCCGTGTCGGTGTCCGACAGAAACGTGTTGCCCCGCTGGCCCCGGCCTCTGCGTTGGCGCCGGGCGGTTACCACGAAGAGCTGGTCGGCCGAAGGCCCCTCGGCAAGCTCGAGTGCGAACGTGTTCGTTGAGGCGATGCTGTCAAAACAATACCACCGCTCGACGCAACCGAGACCGGCAGCTGCGGAGGGAGCGTGTGATGAGTATGCGCTCATCGTGTCTTCGTGTCTTCGTGTCCTCGTGCCCTTCGTGGTCAACGCCGTGTCACTCTATGACGAGGTGGATGTCCAGCGCGGGCGCGCTGTGCGTAACGCTTCCCACCGACACGAAGTCGACTCCTGTCGCTGCCACGGCGCCTATCGTCTCGAGCGACACGTTCCCGCTGGCCTCAAGCAGCACCCCGCTCCCCCTCGCTTCGGCCACGCAGGCCGCGATCCGCTCGCAGCTCATGTTATCGAGCATGATGATATCGGGCTTCTCCGCAAGCGCTTCGTGGAACTGCTCCTCGTCCTGCACCTCGGCTTCGATCTTCACCGCTGGCATCCCCGGGCGCGTCGCACGTACCCGCCGGATCGCTTCACCGACCCCGCCCACCGCTTTCACGTGCGTGTCCTTGATAAGCACCATGTCGAACAGACCGAACCGGTGGTTGCTCCCGCCGCCGTCCACCACCGCCTTCTTCTCCAGTGCCCGCATGCCTGGCGTGGTCTTGCGCGTGTCGAGCAGAGTGGCCCGGTGCGGCTTCATCGCTTCCACCATCCGCGCGCTCATCGTGGCAACCCCGCTCAGTCGCTGCAGGATATTCAGCATGACCCGCTCGCCCGCCAGCACCCCGCGCACGGGGCCCGCCAGTCGCGCGATCACTGTCCCCGCCGACAGCCGGCTCCCGTCCGACAGGACCTCGCTGCACGCAATCCTGTTGTCGACCAGGCCGAACAGCGACGAGATGAGCGACGCGCCTGAGAGCACACCCGACGCCTTGCTCGCAATGCGCGCACGGCACAGGTCGTCCGCGCCGAAGATCGCCTGTGAAGTGATATCGCCCCCGGTGCCGAGGTCCTCATCGAGGGCGTGCTGCAGGAACTGCCGTACCGAGAGTTCGAGGGGGGCAGGTGTCACAGGAACCCCCAGTGGACTCCGCCGTAAACCTCATACACACGGTCGGCGGGGCCCGCGCGGTTGTCGAAGTCCAGGTCGAGCAGGTAGTAGCTGAACCCCAGTTCCGCCGCAACGGTCTTGAACAGCGGGCGCGTCAGCACGTGCGCCGAGACACGCAGGCCCCAACTGTTCGAGAACGTCGCGCCCGGCGGATACAGCGTCCCGTGGACATGGTCGATTCCCAGGCGCGCCTCGTGCAGGAACGGCACCAGCGTGTCGTTGACGGCTACACCCACGTGATACTCGTAGTCGTCACGTCCGCGGAGCGTCGAGTCGCGATAGACGTGCATCGTGAGCAGGTCCTGGCGGTACTCGCTCTCGAATGCCAGCCCGGGGCGGGGCGCGTAGCGGTACACGAGGTAGAACCCGCGGGTGCGGCGTTCCCAGTCGAGCATCCCGTTCTGCGTGAGAAGGTCTGCCCCGCCGTTCACCACGCGATAGCGGTTCGTGCTGTAGAACGTCGAGAACAGGCTCGACACCATCCGCCCGTATTCCTGGTGCAGCCCTGCGCCAATCTGCATGCCCCTGAACCCGACCAGCAGTTGCGGCACACGCAGCACGTAGCCGTTGCTCCGGATCAACGTGCGGAACCGGTACGCCATCTCCCCCATCAGTCGCATCTCGACGTACTCATCGTCAATGATATTCACACCCAGATTCATCTCCAGCACGTGCAGCTGCTGCTCGACTCCGCGCGGGACGGTGTCCGGCACGACCGTGAACCGGTCGCCCCCGTGTGACGGTTGCGCGTGGTACTGGTTGACATCGTAGAAGTAGCCCAGCCCCACGAAGTAGCCGCCGGCGCGCAAGTAGGCATGCACGCCGCCCACGTCGAAGCCGGTGATATCGCTGATGAACCCGTTGACAGTGAGTACGTCGGCAATCAGCGCCATGCCGCGCAGACCGATCGGCTGGAACACCGAGTACGGGTTGCGGTTGGTGTAGCGGTTGACCACCAGTCCTTCGGCAATCGAGTAGTCCGCGATCCGGCCAAGGGTCAGGTACAACGAGTCAGCCGCATACCCGAGCGTCAGATGGTGCAGCAGATCGAGTGCCCCCTCCACCCCGTCGGCAAACGCCGGCACACCCCACCCCTCGTGGGTCTGTGCCACCTCAAGCTCCAGTCCGGCATCGATGAACCGCCACCGGTACGATGGCGTGACTGTGACCGACGTGTGCGCCTGCCCATCGGCTATCGCCGTCCCGGCGCCAACGCGGACCACCCCCGCATTCGGGAACAGGGGCCCGCGCGGCGCGGCCGGGCGGTAGAACCAGAAACTCTTCTCGCGGTCCGCCAGGATGCTCCCGTACACATCGTTGAGCCGATGCAGTCGGGTGTATGTCGTGGGCCGATTGACCTTGGGTGTCACACTCTGTCCGGCAAGGATATCCATGCCCTCGGGCGCACCGGTTCCGCCGGTGACGTCCGGCGAAGAGCGTACGCCGCACGCGGCGAGGCGCGCGCGCACGTGCTCCATGCCGTACAGCGCCCCCAGCACCGCTTCATGCGCCTCGGAGAGCGACTGCGCCGGCGTGGGACCAGCCCCCAACCGCACGGTTGATACCTGGCCGCGCGACACGAACCGCGCGTCGTGTTCGGCGACGTTGCGCACGGCCACCGAGTCGCCACACAACACCTGCACACCCGATTCGTTCGTAGTCGGGTCGGCAGTGGTCGACACTGTCCCGCGCAGGTACTCGATGGACGCGTTGGGGGTAAGCACCGACGCGCTGCACGGAACATCGATCGCCACCAGTACCCCGCCGGCAAACAGCGTAAGCTGCGCGGCGCGCACCGTGCCCTGTTCGCGGCGCGAGCGCCGGCGGTAGTCGAGAAGAATTCTCGAACTGCCGCCGAGGACCACGGTGTTCCCCCCGGCACAGTCGAGCCGCAGTCGCGAGTCGGCGCTGGTCTCGATCATGTCGTTGGCACTGAGCGCGTATCCAGTCTCGAGGCCACGCCACTGACGTTCTCCGTCATGCTGCACGCGGGCCGTGCCCTCCAGCTCTGCGACCGTAACCGCCGGTCGGGTCCTGCTCAGCGCAGGCACTGCACACAGGGCGATGAAGACACAGGTGTGGACAGAACGCATATGCAGGTGAAAATAAACATTACTGCCGGAGGCGGAGGCAGGGCGGCCCTACCGCGGGCCGAGCATCATCGCCATCACGTACTCGTCGTTGAAATCCTGCCGCATCGACAGTTCGACGTAGCTGGCCGCAGAAGCGACCCGTGCCACCTCCGCGGCGAACCCCTTCGAGCGCAACGCCAACCGCGCGCCGCTTCCCGCGCTGTTACCCACCGGTACGATGCGGTCCTTGAGCGACTCGGGCAGCAAGCCCACGGCAACCGCACTCTCGACCCGAAGGTAGTTGCCGAACCCACCGGCAAGGTAGAGCCGTCCCACCTGCTCCAACGAGACGCCTGCCTGCTGCACGAGGATGCGGATACCGGCGAAGATCGCAGCGGTCGCCAGCTGAACTTCCCGGAGGTCGGCGGGGGTGAACACGATGTCGCCTCCCGTTGCACTCTCGGCCGCCGGCACAATCACCTGGTCCTTCTCCATGTAGCCGCCCATGTCCGCGGCGCCGGTGCGAAGCAGTTCGGCGGCGATGTCGAGCACGCCGGAACCACAGATGCCGATCGGCGCGGTTGCCCCGATGGTCTCGTATGCTCCCTCGTGGTACCGCGACACCGCCCCCTCGATACCGCCCGTACCGTGATGGATCGTGGCGCCCTCGAACGCCGGGCCCGCGGCGGTGGAGCAGCAGAACAGGCGTTCGCGGTTGCCGAGTGCCATCTCGCCGTTGGTGCCGATATCGATGAACAACGAGTAGTCGTCGCGCTCACGCAGGTCGGTGGACGCGATGCCGGCGGTGATGTCGGCGCCGACATAGGCCGAGACCGAGGCAAGCAGCACCACCTGGGCATCGGGGCTGAGTGCCAGGCCGCTCTCCGCGCCGCTCAGCGTCTGCTGTTCCACGAAACGCGGTGTGTAGGGCGCCTGCGCGATGGGCGTGGGATCGGCCCCCGCGAATAGGTGCAGCATGGTGGTGTTCCCGGCAATCACCGCCTTCCGCACCACCCCGGCGGCAATCGCGTTGCGTTCGCACAGTTCCCGGATCGCCTCGCTCACGCCCTCGCGGATCAGGCCCTGCAGCTGCACCAGCCCGTCCGGATGCTCCATGGTGTGGTGGATCCGCGAGACCACGTCGTGGCCGTAGTCGCCCTGTGGATTGACAAAACTCTCCGCATCCACCGTCCGGTAGGCCGCCAGATCCTCGAGATACACCACCACGGTCGTGGTACCGATATCCACTGCGATGCCGTACGGGACCGCGCCGTCAACTGCTGTCACTCCGGCGTCGTTCACCACGTGCTTGAGTTCGACGGCATCGCTCAACACGGTTGCCTTACGGTGCGAGGCCACATCCACCGTGATGTCGTGCTCCAGCCGGTAGCGACAGCTCAACCGCCGCACACCGTCCACCAGCACCCCGCACTTGCCGCAGATCCCGCGACCACCGCAGGGCGCCGCGATTTTCACCCCATGTTCGCGCAGCAGACTGAGAAGCAGCTGTCCCCGCGTGCCGCGCAGCGGCTTCTCGGTGCCATGCTGTCGGAGGAGAACCTGAACGAGGTCGGCTGAATCAGTGGTCATGAATTGCCCCGATGCTGGAGTGGCACATGCTCGACTGGCCTGCCGGGGGGGGGAGCGTGAAACTACATCACTCGAGCGGCGCTTTGGCACACGCTCCCTTCACTTCGCGCACGTACCGCGGGACCAGGTACCCGGGCAGCCGTTCGCGCAGGGTCGCCACGAGTCGCCTGCCACTCGCTTCATCCACTTCGAAATGCCACGTACCCGCGGCGCGGTCGAGCTGGTGGAGGTAGTAGGGAAGCACGCCGCAGCGGAGCAGCCGCCGGCAGAGCTGCTCCTGTCTGTCAACCGTGTCGTTGACCCCCTTCAGCAGCACCGACTGGTTCAGCAGCAGCGCCCCGACCCGGCGCAGCCGCCCCAGTGCCCGCAACACGTCTTCGCTCAGTTCCTCGGCACAGTTGGCGTGCACCACCACCACCACACTGAACCGGCCGCGCAGTGCGGCAAGCACCTTCACCTGGGCGCCGCTCACGCGGCCGGGAGCGGCAACCGGCACGCGCGTGTGGAACCGCAACGTGCGCAGATGCGGTATCCGCGCGGCGGGTCGAAGCAGCCGCTGCAGGTGGGTCGCGGGAAGCATGAACGGGTCACCTCCACTGAGCACGAGTTCTTCAACGCCCTTGTGTGCCGCGACGTACTGCCAGGTCTGCTTCCCCGCCGCACACCAACGCCCCGGTTCAGTCCACCCGTACCCCCTTCGGAAACAGTACCGGCAGTGCAGAGCGCAGGCGCACGTGGCGAGCAGCAGCGCGCGCGACTCGTACTTGTGAAGCAGGGCCGGAGCAACGTGCGCCTCCCGGTCGCCCACGGGATCATCGCCGAACCCGTGCCGCTCGATGCGCTCCTGTGCACGGGGGATCACCTGCAGCAGCAGCGGGTCGTGCCACGCGCCGCGGCGCATGCGGGCGGCGTAGCTGCGCGGCACCAGCAGCGGCGGTGAAGGGTCGGGGTCCAGTGCGTACGGACAGTCGTCACGCCGCAGGCCCACGGCCGCAAGCAGCTCATCGATAGTATGCAGGGGTGTGTCTGGCACAAGGGGAATCTACACCCGTTGCGCAACTGTCCCCCTCGTGCCACTGTACCCTCGTCGCATCGTATGTTAGAATAGGACACGCATGGACAGCACACCACAGGACAGTCGGCACGAGAGACTCCGCTCGGCCCTCGAGCGGACTGCGCCGGTGTCGGAGTTCGACGCCGTGTCGCTGAAACGTGAACTGGAGCAGACACGCGCCGACCTCGACCTCGACGCCACTCCGCAGCAGTTCCTCAGTCGCACCTCTTCCGACTCGTCGCGGATGGCCACCGCAGACCGTACCGCCACGGTCACTTCGTTTGAGGAGTCCTCAGAAGTCCTCCCTGACCTCGCCCCCGGTGGTGTTGCGCCCGGCGAGAGACGGTTCGACATCGTGGGCCAGGTGGGCACCGGCGCCACCAGCAGGGTGTACGCAGTGGCCGACCGGAGCCTCGGACGCACCATCGCGGTCAAGTTCCTCCGCCGCAGCGGCAGGAGCAGTCGCGAGAGTGTGCGCACCCGCTTCCTGCACGAAGCACGCGTGACCGCAATGCTCGAACACCCCAATATCATGCCGATCCACGACATCGGTCAGGGGACACGGGGTGAGCTGTACTTCACCATGAAGAACATCACCGGCACGACACTCGGCGACGCGATTCGGGCGGCACGCGAGGGACACGAGACGCCGCAGGAGTTCGGGACACTTGACGGACGCGTGCGGATACTGCTCAAGATCTGCGATGCGCTCTCCTACGCACACCACCGCGGCTTCATCCACCAGGACATCAAGCCCGACAACATCATGCTCGGCGAGTTCGGCGAAGTGCTGATGCTCGACTGGGGCAGTGCATTGTCCACTGTCGACATCGAGCATGTGTCCGGCAAGGCGACGTACGGCACACCCGCCTACATGAGCCCCGAACAGGCACGGCGGGAGCGCTCCGACGAGCGCAGTGACATCTACTGCCTGGCCGCCACGTTTTTCCATGCCCTCACACTCCGGCACCCAACGTGGTCGGAAGACGCTGAGGAGTTCTGGGACAAGAAACGACGGGGGGTGATAGACGAACTGAGCGACGCGGAGCGCCGGACGGTGCCCCGCGCGCTGATGGCCGTGGTGCTGAAAGGGATGGCGTCCGATGCGGCGCAGCGCTACCAGTCGGTCGCCGAGTTCGCCGACGAACTCAAGCGATGGCAGTCGGGCCAGGCGGTGCGGGCATACCGCGAGAGCCTGGCCGAGAAGTTTGTGCGCTGGTACCGAAGGAACCGGCGGGTGTTCTGGGTGAGTTCGATCGCGTCGGTGGTAGTGCTCTCCGCCGCGGCACTCCTCCTGCGCGAGAAGGTGCAGGAACTGCTCACATGGCGAAGGTTCTTCGCTGACGATTTCTCGCAGTATGCCGCCACCGCCGAGCTGGAACGCAACTGGAGGGCCAGTGTGTCCCCCGACTGGTGGAATATCCAGCCGCGCCCGTTGTCCGAGAGCGGGAACTGGCAGCTGGTTGACGGTGCGGCACAGGGGCAGTTCAACAACGGGTTTGCGGCGTT
>CAZJJT010000039.1:0-1038 GCA_964546395.1 uncultured Fibrobacterota bacterium | reverse complement strand
CACGTTTGCCCGGCCGGTCCCCGGCGATATCAGGGTCGAGTGGACTGTGACACCGCTGCTGACCACACTCAACCTCAACTGTTTCATCGGCGGCGCCAACCGCTTCGAAGGCTACGCATTCCACGTGGGCGGATTCGTCAACGACCCTACCCGGTGTTTCCTTACCCGCCTGCGCAACCTGCAACCGGCCGACAGCGGTTCCATCGGCGAAGCCCCGCGCCTCGGACAACCGGTGCGGCTCCGCATGGAGAAGGAGGGCGGCCATGTTCGGCTGTACCGCGACAAGCGGCTGGCCATCGACTGGGTTGACTCGGACCCGCTGGCCGGGCCCGGGCACCAGACATTCGGGTTTGAGGCAGCCTACTTCAATGAGCTTCGCATCGACGATGTCAAGGTGTACTTCCACCCGCTTCCGCGCAAGGTCTCGCCCCTCGTAACAGCCGACCGGTTTTTCCTGCGGGGCTACTTCGCCGATGCCGCCCAGCACTACGATGAGATCGCGCGCATGTATCCGGGGAGCGGTCTGGCAGCCACCGCCCTGTACAAGAAAGCCATCAGCCTGGTACGTCTTGACAGCACACGAACCGCGCTCGCCGTGCTCAACGAGTTCGAGCAGGCATATCCGCACCACGAGCTGGTACCGCAGTCGTTCTACGAGCGCGCGAAGATATTCGAGACCACGGGGGATACGGCCGCCAGCCACGAGCTGCTTCGCCGGCTCGGGGCACGCTACCCGGGGCACCCGGTGCTGCACGCGGCGATCAACGACATGGTGGGGCGTCGGATGCCGGCCGTGCGGCAGGTGTTCGACAGTAACGCGCTGGCAGTACCGCTCGACACGGCGGCGGTGTCATGGCTGCTGCAGGAAGCAGAGAGCATCCGGGAATGGTGCACCGTTTTCAGCGTTCCGGCGGCGGACAACGTACTCATCCGAGATGTGTTCGTGGAGCTCGACGGCAACGAGGCAGTGCCGCTCGAGCAGCTCGTGGCCCGCTTCCCCGAGCAGCATGGTGCCACTTCGTACGCGTTGCGGATGCT
>CAZJJT010000038.1:9222-16750 GCA_964546395.1 uncultured Fibrobacterota bacterium | reverse complement strand
TGGATAACGCCCCGAGCAACGTCGCCGCCATCATGCAGACCGCGGCCGAGCACCCGACAGTGATTGTCGCGGCCGGCGGACGGAGGGGCACGACGCGCGTGCGGCCGGATGGCATCGAGGTGTGGCATACTGGAGAGCAAGAGCGGGTCAGGATGGTGCGTGCGTTCGTGCGGATGGCCTGGCAGCACGGGGTGCAGAGCGTGCTTGTCGAAGGCGGGGCGGGGCTGGCGGGGGCATTTCTCGACGCTAAACTGGTGAACCGAGCGTATTTCTTCTATGGGAACAAGATCCTTGGCGAGGGGCTGAGCGCTGTGACACTCGGTGCACGTCTCGGAGTCAACCGCTGCATCACGCTCAAGCAGCGCGAGGTGCGCACGTGCGGCGAGGACGTGCTGGTGAGTGGCCTGGTGCGCTACCCGGTGACAGCACGACAGGACGGGGTGTAACGATGTTTACGGGGCTGGTGGAGACGGTGGGCACGGTGAAGCAGGTGCGGGAACACCAGGGCGGGCTGCTGCTTTCGGTTGAGCCGGACATGGCGGAGTTCGAGACGCGGCAGGGCGCCTCGGTATCGGTTTGCGGGGCCTGCCTCACTGTCGAGCGGGTACGCGGGCGGACCTGCGAGTTCAGCGCGGTGCAGGAAACGGTGCGTCGCACGACGCTGGGAGCGCTCCACGCGGGAAGCCGGGTCAACCTCGAGCGGGCCCTGCGTCTGTCGGACCGCCTGGACGGGCATGTGGTGCTGGGGCACGTGGACGGTGTGGGGCGTATTGTGGCCGATCGGCGCGAGGGTGAGAGTGTGGTGCGTACCATTGAAGTGCCCGAGGGTCTGGTGAGGTTCATGGCGGAGAAGGGATCGGTGGCGCTGGACGGGGTGAGCTTGACAATTGCGAATAGTGCCGGGCGCACGATTGACGTGGCGCTCGTGCCGCACACGCTGCGTGTTACCACGATGTCGCTGGTGCGCGCGGGAGACAGGGTAAATGTAGAATGCGACGTACTGGCACGGTACCTGCTTCATCTGGTGCGAAGCGGCGAACCGGGGTCCGCGCAGGCGGACGGCGGGTCGCTCCTCGCGAAGATGGCGCAGGCAGGGTTCTAGACAACACGTTTGCGCAGGTTGAGAAGGCAATCGCCGCGTACCGCGCGGGCGGGATGGTGATTATTGTCGATGATGAAGACCGGGAGAACGAGGGAGACCTGGCGTTCGCGGCTCAGACCTGCACACCCGAGAAGATCAACTTCATGGCGCGCTACGGCCGCGGCCTGATCTGCGTCGCCCTCGAAAGCCGTCGTCTGGACGAGTTGCATATCCCGCCCATGGTTTCGCAGAACACGTCGATGTTCACCACGGCTTTCGCGGTGTCGGTGGAGGCGCGGGAGGGGACGACGACCGGTATCTCGGCAGCCGACCGCAGTGCGACCACGCTCAAGCTGGCCGACCCCGCGAGTGTTGCCGCGGACTTCGTGATGCCGGGGCACGTGTTTCCACTTCGGGCCAAGGAGGGTGGCGTACTGGTGCGCAGCGGTCAGACCGAGGCCTCGGTGGATCTGGCGCGTCTGGCCGACCTGTGTCCCGCGGGGGTAATCTGCGAGATCATGAACGAGGACGGCTCGATGGCGCGGATGCCGCAGTTGCGGCGCTTCGCCCGCAGGCACACGTTGGAGATAGTGACCGTTGCCGACCTGGTGCGCTACCGTACCGCCCACGAGAACCTGGTGCACTGCACGGCCACGGCCCGGCTCCCCACGAAGTGGGGGGAGTTCCAGATGAAGTGCTACGAGGAGCACATCAACCACGTTGTACACGTGGTGCTGCAGAAGGGGCCGGTCAGTCCCACCGAGCCGGTGCTGGTGCGCGTGCATTCGGAATGTTTCACCGGAGATATCCTGGGTTCGCGCCGCTGTGAGTGCGGCGAGCAGCTGCACCGCGCGATGAAAGAGGTGGGAGAGCAGGGCGGCGTGGTGCTGTACCTGCGGCAGGAGGGCCGGGGCATCGGACTGGTCAACAAGATCCGCGCGTACCACCTTCAGGAGCAGGGTATGGACACGGTGGAGGCGAACGTGCATCTGGGGTTCCCGCCGGATCGCCGCGACTACGGCGTCGGCGCACAGATACTGGCTGACCTGGGGGTGCGCAAGATCCGGCTCATGACCAATAACCCCCGCAAGATACTGGGTCTGAAGGGCTACGGGTTGCAGATCGTCGAGCGCGTGCCAATCCAGATACCGGCACACAAGGACAACGAGCGGTATCTTTCCACGAAGAGACGTAAACTCGGTCACCTTCTTGAAGGAGGCGAATGATGGCCACGGTGTATGAGGGAGTGCTGGACGCGAAGGGCAAGCGTTTCGCGCTGATTGTCAGCCGGTTCAACGAGTTGATCACACGCAAGCTGGTGGACGGGGCGCTTGACTGCCTGGTCCGCCACCACGCCGCCGACAAGGACATCGCGGTGGTCTGGGTACCCGGCGCGTTTGAGATCCCGCTCGCGGCGCAGCGTGCCGCACGTACCAAGAAGTACGACGCGGTGGTGTGCCTGGGTGCCGTTATCCGGGGCGGCACACCGCACTTCGACTACATCGCCGCGGAAGTATCGAAGGGAGTGGCGAAGGTGATGCTGGATGAAGACGTTCCGGTGGTATTCGGGGTGCTCACCACCGACACGATCGAGCAGGCGATCGAGCGGGCAGGTACCAAGGCGGGCAACAAGGGGTGGGATGCCGCGCTGTCGGCCATCGAGATGGCCGACCTGGCCGGCAAGATCGGCTAGCGCCCGGTGGCGGAACGCACGCAATGAAAGATCGCAGAACGGCCCGTGAACTGGCACTCCAGGTGCTGTACGCCTGTGACATGTACGGTCAGAACGACCCGGACGAGACCCTCGAGTACGCGGCGGGAGAGCACGGCGGCGCGCTCAGGGCCCGGTCCTACGCCGCCCATCTGGTCCAGAGCGTGCTGGAGAACCGCGAAGCAATCGACGAGCAGCTCGCCCGTCATGCGAACAACTGGGATATCAAACGCATGGCCGCCGTGGACCGCGCGATTCTCCGCGTGGGAACGGCCGAATTACTATTTTCCCCCGGCGTTCCGCACAAGGTGGCAATCGATGAAGCGGTGGAGATTGCCAAACTGTACGGCACCGATGACTCCGGACGATTCGTGAACGGTGTCCTCGACGCTGTCTACCGGGCGCGCACTGGCGCGCCTGGCACCACCCGAAAGGAATAGCGGTATCACCATGGAACAGCCCCTGGCCGCTGCCCTGCACGCGCGCTACAACAGGTACCTGGCTATCCTCGTCATGCTTCTCTGCGGGGCGGCCTACGTCTACACAACCGCGCCTACCGTCTCGTTCTGGGACTGTGGCGAGTACATCGGCGCCGCCCATACCCTGGCAATTCCGCACCCGCCGGGCAATCCGCTCTACGTGATGCTCGGGCGGGTGTTTTCGATGCTGCTGTTCTTTGTGCAGCAGGTTGCCCTGCGTATCAACCTCATCGCGGCGTTCAGCGGCGCCGCGACAGTGATGTTTCTGTATCTGATCATCGTCCGTGCCATGGTGGGATGGGTGGGGACGCCCGACAACGCAGGCAAGCGGGCGACCGTGTACGTGGCCGGGTTCGTCGGTGCGCTCTGGGCCGGCTTCGGGAGCACGTTCTGGTTCAGTTGCGTGGAAGCGGAAGTGAACGTGGTAAGCATGCTGTTCGTGGTGTCTTCCACGTGGCTTGCGCTCAAATGGTCTCAGAGTGATGACCCCGGGCGCGACCGCCTGCTGGTGCTCGTGTCGTACCTGGTGTTCCTGGGTATCGGTGTGCACATGTTCTCGATGGTGGCGATTGTGCCGGTGGGCCTGTTCATCATCCTGGTCGACAAGAACAAGACCGCCGACTGGCGGCTGTGGGTGTCGGCGATACTGCTTTTCTCGGCCATGTACAGTATGAGCCTTTTCATCTATGTGGCCCCGTTCCTGGTGGTGATGGCGGCAATCTACGCGTTTGTCGACTACAAGGAGTCGCGTGCGTGGAACATCGGGCTGTTCGTCGTTGCCGCGCTCGTGCGCGGCTTCATCGATTTCCGCGAGCTTTCGCAGAACACGGTTGAGTTCGGGGACGTGGTCAAGAACAGCCTCCCGTTCCTCATCCTGCTGGCGCTGGCCATCATCGAGCAGATGAACGACAACCAGTCCCAGGCGCGCGCGTTCCGCGACAAGTGGCGCTTCATCTTCTTCATCTCGCTCTTCGCGGTTATCGGTTTCTCGGTGCACCTGTACATCCCCATCCGCTCAGCGCTCCGGCCGTTCATCGACGAGAACCATCCGGCCACCTGGGACGCGTTCATGTCGTATCTCGAGCGCAAACAGTACGGCTCCGAGAGCATGGTGTTCCGCATGTTCCACCGCCGGGGTGCCTGGAGCAAGCAGCTCGGCATCGACAGCAACATGGGTTTCGGGGGCTTCCACCTCACCCAGTTCTTCCACTTCGGCAAATCGATGGTCATCGACCGTTCGGTAAGCCTGTTCCAGACCCACGGCAAGCTCGGCGGGCTGGGAGCGCTCCTTGTGTACCTGCTTCCCACCGGTTTCATGGGCTTCGGCTGGTACTACATGTGGAAGAAGGCGCGCAACACGGCGATACTGCTCATATCGCTCGTGGTCCTGGGAACGATCGGGCTGGTGTTCTACATGAACTTCGCGGACGGTACGCGGTTGGAGCGGCAGGACATGCAGTACTGGCAGAGCGCTGTGTCGCGTGCGATGTCGCAGGGGTTGTCACGCTCGGAGGCACAGGCGCGCATCCCCAAGCCGGCGCCGGTGCACCGCGAAGTGCGCGAGCGAGACTACTTCTTCACGCCCGGGTTCATGTGGTTCGGCCTGTGGATCGGGGTGGCCAGTGGGTGCCTGCTCCACCTGCTGTTCATGGGACGACAACCATGGATGAGATCGCTGGCGCCAATCGCGCTCGTGCTGTTGTGCGCCTCGCCGGCGCTGCCGTTCCAGCAGAACCTCGGGGAGTCGAGCCGGCGGGGCGACTGGGTCCCCTACGACTACGCGTACAACCTGCTGATGTCGTGTGACAAGGACGGCATTCTGTTCACCAACGGCGACAACGACACGTTTCCCCTGTGGTGTCTGCAGGAAGCCTACGGGGTGCGCAAGGATGTCCGTATTGTCAACCTCAGCCTGCTCAACACCAAGTGGTACATCCTGCAGCTCAAGCATATCGAACCGAAGCTTGCGATCACGTACTCCGACGAAGAGATCCACCAGATGCCGCACGAGCGCAACATGTTCGAGAAGGACACCAAGGCGAAGCTGCCCAAGACGGGGCTGCCGGTGGTGATCCCCGGGGCCGAGAAGCATCCGGCCATGCGCGTGCAGGACAAGATGATCGTACACATCGTCGATGCCAACCAGTGGAAGAAGCCGGTGTACCTGGCGGTCACGGTCTCGTCGGACAACTACATGGGGCTTGACCCGTACCTGAAAATGGAAGGGTTGGTGAACCGCGTATGCCCGAAGCCGGTGCCGCCGGAAGAGCGTATCGACGTAGAGAAGACGCTGTACATGCTGCAGAACGTCTACCGGTTCCGCAGTCTGGGGCGCGAAGATGTCAACCTGAGCGAAACCACGCAGAAGCTCCTCGCCAATTACTCCGCCTGCTACCTGTATGTCGCCTATGCCATGCGCGAGCGACTTGACGCGATGAAGGCTGACGTGAAGTCGTTGGGGGAGCAGGCGGCAGACGGGCAGGCGAGTGATTCGCTGCGGGCGGCGCTGGTGGAAAAGAGCAACGAGTACGAAACGTGGCTGAACACCATCGTGGGCAAGCTCGACGAGTGCGTGGCGCTCATGCCCTGGGACTGGCGGCCGCGGATGGTGCGGCACCAGATGCTCATCGCGCACGAGCGCAACGAGGAGGCCCTGGCCCGGGCGCGCGAAGCGTTGCTGCTCAACCCCGGCTACGGCGACTACCGCAAGATGCTTGCGGAGGCGCTCGAGGCGACCGGCAAGACCGATTCGGCCACCGCAGTGCTCGAAAGCGTGCTCGATCTCGACCCCGATCCGTGGTACACGTATGTCACCCTCGCACAGAACCTGGCGAAGCGTGGCTCGTACGACAGCGCGATCGGCTACATCAAGCGCTTCCAGGAATCGCACCCGGGCGATCAGCGCGCAGCATCGCTCATCGCCTATTTTGAGCGGGAGAGAGATGCCAAGACGCAACTCGCCGATTCACAGGCAGGTACGGCTGCCCCGGTGCCTGCAGGCGGGCAGTAGCAGCAGCGAACCGACGCGTCGCGGGGGCCGAGAGGCCCGCCGCGGCAGTCCACAGAGCAGGAGGTGGGGTATGCGACGGTTGTTGATTGCGGGAATGGTGACATGCGTGGCGCTGGTCGCCGGCGGGTGCGGTGACGACGAAGAGAAGGGGCCGACGCATACGTCCGCCGACGATCGTGCCGCACTCAGGGCGATTATCGACGCCAATGGGCTCACCGGGATTGTCTACGAGAACGATATCGCACGGTTCGACAACGCGGGGCTGGCCTGGGAGCTGGACCTGCGACCTGTCAATATCGATGCCGCGGTACAGATCACCACGATCCCCGCCGAGATCGGTGTGTTGACCGGATTGACACATGCGTACTTCGACACCAACGCGATAACCGCCATCCCGCCCGAGATCAGCAGTCTCAGCAGACTGCAGTACCTCTCAATCGCCGAAAACCAACTGACGTCGCTGCCCACGCAGCTGTTCAGTGTGCGTTCGCTGAATACGCTCAAGCTGCAGGGCAACCAGATTGCCGAACTCCCGGCACAGGTGAGTCAGTTGACTGCCCTGCGGGCGCTGGATGTCAGTCGCAACCTGCTGACCGGACTGCCGGAAGCCCTCACGCAGTTGGGTGCCATGGATGCGTTCAATTTCGACAGCAACACGGTCTGCACCGACCTGTCGGTGACGGTGCTTGCGTGGCTCACCGAGTTTGGCTACACGGAGCAGACCTGGCGTACCGACCAGATCTGCGCGCCGCCGAAACGGCTGTCAGCGGTAGAGGCAGGAAACGTACGGTTCAGCGTGGCCTGGCTTTGCGGCGGGAACCGAACTCGGGTGCTTCGCGGATAGCTGCTCCGAGTGAGTGGACAGCCTTGCGGAGCATGCGCTTGCCTACCGGGCTCAGCTCCGCCCCCTCTTCGCCCACATCGCTCCAGCCCGGCGTACTGAGATCATCGGGCGCCAGTGCCAGCTTCTCCCAGTTGTGGAACAGCCGCCCCCAGGCCCCCTTGAGGGCATCCTTGACCCGCCGGATGTGGCTCGGATACCAGTAGAAATCGTGGTAGACCACGCTGGCGATGTATGACCATGGCGCAAGGACAGTTCTCAAGGTCCATTCGAGCGGCCCCTTCAGCGGACCCCAGTAGATCAGGTGCTGCATGCGGCTCGCAAACGTCATCCGCTTGAACGGCCCGACAAAGCCCCACCGCTTCGCCAGCAGTTCCGGCTCGCCCACCACTTCCACCTCACGCAC
>CAZJJT010000038.1:0-9212 GCA_964546395.1 uncultured Fibrobacterota bacterium | reverse complement strand
TCCCCGCACCCCAGCCCCTGCTCGTGCGCCAGCCGTACGTACTTCAGCTCCTTCAACGGGTCGAACCCCATCAGGTGTGCCGACACCGCGTCGATTGCCACCTGGTCGGCTGAGGCGAGGAGGACGTTCTTCTCGTACGGCACCATGCACCGCGGCCCAGGCCCATCCCCCGCGAACGTCCCGTCCATCACCGCGAACACCCCCCGGTGAATCTTCTTCTGGATCATCAGCAGATCCACGAGGGTTTCGTGGATAACCGGGTGGGTCCAGTGGCGCTTCTCGTTGAGCAGTCCGCCGAACGCGTTCTTCATGGCGCCGGTGGTCGTGGTGAAGATGTGCGCCTTGATCGTGGGGAGGTGAATGATGTTCTCGCCGATGAACCGCCGGGGGATCATGAACCCCTTCGGGTACACCTTGTGCAGGCAGAGGAACCGCTGTGTCAGTTCGCCAACCGCCTCACGGATATCCACCCACTCCTCACCCTCGTACAGGTGTATGTTGCGCAACCCGTGCAGTTCGACCGGGTGCAGCTGCTTGTTCTCCCGCTCGCCCATGTGCGCGTCGATTACCACGGTACGGTTGTGGCAGCCGTGGATCAGCGACGGATCGTACCCGTCCCGCTTCATCGCGCGTATCACTCCGTCGAGTTGCCACGGCGTGGTGGAGGCGGCGGGGTAGAAGAAGTGCCAGCTGATGTTTATCTTGAGCGCGGTGTCGACTGTGCGGTCGACAACGTCCTGGTACCCGGCGAGGTTCATCAACCGGTGGTAGTCCTCGAGCACGGTTGCGGGGGACGTGTGTATGAGGGCGACCTTCGATGCTGCCATGGATTCTCCGGTTCGGGGTGGTCAGGCGTATACCACGATCCCGGCGGTGAGCGCCCAGAGCACGATGGTGATCAGCAGCGGCGGATCGGTCAGCAGCGTGTGCTCGGGACGGCCGCCGTGGTCGCGGCGGTGCACGAGAAACAGGTAACGGAACAGCCCGTAAATCACGAAGGGCAGGGTGAACAGCAGGTTGGGTGTGCCGAACTTCTCGACAGTCGGCTCGGCCATGGTGTACAGCGCATAGGCGATTACCGTGGATGCGGCCACGACGGCGATCATCTGGTCGAGAAGGTAGGAGCTGTACTCGGCGAGTACCTTGCGGTGCTCCGCGGCACTCTCGCCCAGGGTGGTGAGTTCGTGACGGCGTTTGCAGAGCGCGAGGAACAGCGCAATCAACGTGGTGCAGACCAGCAGCCATGACGAGATCTCCACCGAAAGTGCCACTGCTCCGGCCACCACCCTGATCACGAACCCGCTGGCCAGCGCGAACACATCGAGGATCACCACGTGCTTGAGCAGTGTGGAATACAGCATCTGCACGACAAGGTACGAAAGCGCGGCAGCCGTGAACGCCCACCCGAGGCTCCAGCTTGCGGCAAGTGCTCCGGCCGCAACGACAGCGGAGCAGACAGCGGCACTGGCGATGCCCAGGCGGCCGGAAGCGACCGGACGGTCACGCTTTACCGGGTGTGCGGCGTCACGCGAACGGTCAAGGATGTCGTTGAGCAGGTAGACTGCGCCCGACACGAGGCAGAACAGGACGAAGGCCAGACCGCTGCGGCCCAGCATCCCAGCGTCGAGGAGGTTGCGCGAGAAGAGCAGCGCCGCGAACACGAACAGGTTCTTGGTCCACTGCTCCGGACGCATGCTCCGGATAACGAGTCTAAGTACTTTCACGGCGGCAAAATACATCGGCCGGTACGGCCCGACCGCCGGGGCAGTGACGGTTCGCATAGTATTTTGCCCGCTCGCGTATGAGTACTCCGACGAACCCGGCACAGAAGCGGTTCACGCTCGGAAGGGCCTTGCCATTGCTGGCACTCGCCCTGGGCGCTGTCGTGTTCTATTGGCCCGTGTTGAGCGGCGCCGGGATCATCTGGAACGATTTTGTCGAGCAGTACTTCCCCTACCGCGTGTTTGCAGCTGCCACTCTCAGGCGGGGCGAGTTCCCGTTCTGGAACCCGTACGTGTTCTGCGGCATGCCGTTCTTCGCGGACGTGCAGGCGGCGGTGCTGTACCCGTTCAACGCTCTGCTCACGCTGTGCGCCTCGCCGAACGGCTTGAGTGCGTGGCTGGTCGAATACCAGATCGTGGCGCACGTGTGCGCGGCGGGCATATGCATGTACCTGTTCTGCCGCGACCTGGGTTGCGGGCGGGGGCCGGCGGTATTCGCCGGACTCGCCTACATGCTTGGCTCGTTTGCCACCACGCACATCTTCCATGTTACCATGATCCACACGCTGCCGTGGCTCCCCCTCAGCGCACTTCTCGTGCGCAGGACCCTCGAGCGCGGCAGTCTGTTGTACGCGGCGCTGAGTGCCGTATCCCTGGCGCTGGCGGCGTTTGCCGGTCACCCGCAGCTGCTACTGTACCTGCACTACTGGCTCGGCGCCTGGCTCGTGTTCCACTGCGTGGAGCGGATTCGACAGGGTGCCACGTACCGCTCGCTCGCCAGGCCGATTGTGCTGTTCGCCTGTGCGGTTGTGCTGGGGGCAGGGATGTTTGCCGTGCAGCTGCTTCCCGCCGGACAACTCGGAGCTGCGTCCGAACGACCCGAGATGGCCTACGAGCGCTCCTGTGAAGCGTCGCTGCGGCCGTACCGCTGGGTGACACTCCTGGCACCCAACTACTACGGTACCGCCAACAACTGCCACCAGAAGGACAGCGGACCGTACTGGGGCATGAGCGCACGGGATATCGAGGCGGGGCGGCACTACTACTGGGAGACAGCCATCTATGTTGGTGTGCCGACACTGGTGCTGGCAGTCGTGGCCATGGCCGTGGCACGGACGCCGCTGAGCGTGTTCTTCGCGGTGATGTCGCTGCTCTCGCTGCTGCTTGCCACGGGCAACACGTTCCCGCTCTACCGTCTTGCCTACCACCTTCTTCCCGGCCTGAGCAGGTTCCGGATTCCAGGGCGCTTTGCGTGCCTGTTCGTGATGTCGGCGGCACCGTTGGCCGCACTCTGTCTGGAGAAGCTGCGGCAGGATCCGGACCAGATTCCCGAGCGTGTGCGAAGAGGGGTGGGGGTGGCGCTGTGGGGGGTGAGCGGGGCAGCCGCCCTCTGGGCGCTGTTCGCCATGGGCGGGGCGCTGAAAGGCTCGACGGTGTCGTTCCTGCTCAACGCCGGCATGTTCGGTGCCGACGAGCAGCAGTTGCGCGGCGCGGTGGACCAGAGCCTGTACGCCGGTGTGCTCGGCGCCGTCGCCCTGTCGGCCGGACTGCTCATCGTGTCTTCGGCCGCAATCGCATTACGGCTCCGCGGCACGCTCAGGCCCGCAGCGTTGAGTGTTGGCCTTCCCGTGCTGCTGTTTGTGGACCTGATGGCGTGCGGGGCAGGCTACGCGTGCGTGCGCGGCTCCCCCCGCCACATCTTCCCCCGCTCGTCGCTCATCCGACAGCTCCAGGCACAGGGCGCCACGGAGCTGTTCCGCGTCAACATGCGCGACTCGAAGCCGGGTACCGATGATGCCGGTGGGCACAACATGGTGTTCCAGAAGAACGAAGGGAGCGTGCACCGGCTGTTCCTCATGGAGGGGTACAACCCGCTGCGTCTGCGCCGCAAATTCCTCAACCGCAAGCCGCAAACACTCGACATCCTCAATGTCAAGTATGTGGTCAACGTGGACCCCTCGACAGGGCGAGTCGATCCGCGCTACCCGCTCAGGGAATACCCGGGGGCGATGCCGCGGGCATGGATGGCGTACCGGTGGGAAGTGGTGCGCGACACCACCGAGCAGGGAATGTTCGCGCGGCTCTACGCACCCGACTTCGACCACCGTACGACAGTGGCGCTCGAGGAGCCGCCGGCGGTGGACAGCGCCACAATCGATAGCACCGCTGCCGGGAGCGTGCACATCGCGCGCTACCGGATGAACCGTATCGACATGGACGTTGTCACGAACGCGCCGGGCCTGCTGGTGCTGAGCGAGATGCACTACCCGGCGTGGCGGGCAACCGTGGACGGAGTCGAGGCCGCGGTGCTCCGGGCCGACTACGCGCTTCGTGCGATTGCGGTTCCCGCCGGCACCCACCGCGTGGTGTGCACGTACCGCAGCCGGGCGTTCGCGCGCGGTGCGCTGCTTTCGCTTGTCTGCATGGCCGCGACCGCATGCCTGGCCGTGTGGGGATGGAAGCACCGCGCAGCAGCCGTGCCGCCCAACAATGCCTCCGCACACGCGAACTCTGCCTAGGACCCGGGGGGCAGGGAGCCTCCCCTCACACCATGCGCATTCTCCTTGTCAACTGGCGGGACATACGTAACCCCGAAGCGGGTGGCGCGGAGGTCTACTACCACGAGATCTTCCGGCGACTTGCGGCCCGGGGGTTCGAGCCGCACGTTCTGTCGCACGCATGGCCGGGGGCGGCAGCCGAGGAGACCATCGATGGCGTACGGGTGGTTCGGCGGGGAAGCCGCAGCCTGTTCAATTTCCAGGTTGCCCCCTATCTGAGACGCCACCAGCGCGAGTACGACCTGGTGATCGAAGATCTCAACAAGCTGCCGTTCTTCACTCCGCTCTACCTGCGTGCACGCCGTCTGCACCTCGTGATGCATTTCTTCGGGACATCCATCTTTCACGAAACCATCCCGCCGTTTGCTCTCTACGTGTACCTGTGCGAGCGGCTGGTCGGTCTGTGCTACCGGGGCGAGCGATTCGTTGCGATTTCGCAGAGCACGGCCGCCGAGGTGCGGCAGCGGGTGGGCCACGTGGGCGCTGTCGACGTGGTCGAGCCGGGGATTGATACGGAGTTCTACCAGCCGACGGTCGCCAAGTCGGCAACACCGTTGATTGTGTGCCTGGCCCGCCTGATGCGCTACAAGAACGTGCAGTTCGTGATCGCGGCGATGCCGCGGCTGCGCGAGCAGTTCGAGGGGGTGAAACTGGTGGTGGCGGGACGCGGCCCGTATGCCGCCGCCCTTCGGCGGCAGGTGCGACGGCTGCGGCTCGACGGGTGCGTGGAGTTCGCCGGCCGGGTTAGCGAAGAGCAGAAGCGCGAACTGCTCAGCCGCGCCACAGTGTTCGTGAACCCCTCGGCCAAGGAAGGGTGGGGGATTACCTCGGTGGAGGCAGCGCTGTGCGGGACGGTGACCGTGGCGAGTGATGTGCCCGGGTTGCGTGACTCGGTGCGTGACGGGGTCACCGGGCGGCTCTACCCGTATGGCGACAGCGAGGCGTTTGTGGACATCGTGTCCGCGGTCGTGCGCGACCGGGGGAAGCGGGAGGCGATGGAGCAGGAAGCGCGGCGGTGGGCAGGGGGCATGTCATGGGACGCGATGGCGGACCGGATGGCGGCAGTGCTGGAGAGGCAGCGGTGAAGATGGACGGCGGACGGCAGACGACGCAGGCGAAGCAGGGCGTGCTCCGGACCGTGGTGAGCGTGGCGCTCAAGCTCGTGGTGACCACCGCGGTCCTGCTGTTCGTGGTGCACAAGCTTGGCTGGCAGAGAATTCTCAGCACCGCGGCATCCGCTTCGCCGGTGTGGCTGGCTGCCGCGGCGCTCGCTTTCTTCGTCAGTGTGGTGCTCGGGGTCGTGCAGTGGCAGATTCTGCTGCGCAACCGGGGCATTACGCTGAGCTTCGGCACAGCGTTCCGCCTGTACTTCATCGGCATCTTCTTCAACAACTTCATCCTGGGCATGATCGCGGGTGATGCGGTCAGGGTAACCTACCTCAAACTGGGCAACGAGAGCGCCCGCGCAGGGTTCGCCGCCACGTTCCTCGACCGGTTCGCCGGGTTCTGGGCCATGTCCGCGTTCGCGGTCATCGCCAGTGTCTGGCTCGTGGGCAGCCGGGGCGTGGGACCCGGCCTCTGGTACACGGTGGCGGCTCTGGCCGGGGCATTCGTGCTGTTTGGCGGGGTGATGGCGTTGCTGGTTGTCAAGCCCGTGCAGCGCCTCGCGTACGCAGTGCTCGAACGGCTGCCGATCCCGCAGAAGACGCGGGTCAGGGGGGTGGTGGAGGAGATGGTGCTGGAAGCGCACGACAGTCACATCATTGTGCCCGTGGCTCTCGTGTCAATCGCGGTCCAGGCGCTCCGCGTGGGGGTGCACATCCTGTGCGCGGCTTCGATGGGAATGGTGAGTGCGGCAACGCTGCACTACTTCTTCATATTCGTGCCGCTGCTGGCCATGACCATGGTCGTGCCGCTTCCGTTCGGGGTGCGCGAAGCGGTCGAAGGGTCGCTGTTCGCCATGGCCGGATTCAGGGCCGAGTCGGCGGTGGTGATGGGGTTCCTGGCGTCCATCGTCGGTATCACCGTCAGTCTGCTGGGAGCAGTCTATTTTGTGACGGGAAGGGCGCAAAGGCGAAAGGCCGGCCAATGAAACTGTCGATAGTGGTGCCGCTGTACAACGAACACGAGTCACTGCGCGAGTTGACCGAACAGATCGCCGCCGCGCTTGCCCCCCTGGGACACGAGTGGGAGGTGGTATTCGTCGATGACGGCAGCACCGACTCGTCGTTCGAGGTCCTGCAAGCGCTTCACCGCGAGCGGCCGGCGCAGATTCATGTCTACCGGTTCAGTCGCAACTACGGCAAGGCTGCCGCGCTCTCGGTGGGCTTCGAAAAGGCGGCAGGGGATGTGATCATCACCATGGATGCTGACCTGCAGGATGACCCGGCGGCCATCGCGGACATGCTGAAGAAGCTCGACGAAGGGTTTGACCTGGTGTCGGGGTGGAAGAAGAAGCGGCACGATCCTCTCGAGAAACGGTTACCCTCGAAGCTGTTCAACTTCGTGGTGTCGCTGATGTCGGGAGTGTGGCTGCACGATTTCAACTGCGGGTTCAAGGCGTACCGCGCGCACGTCGCCAAGGGTCTCGATGTTTACGGGGAGCGGCACCGGTTCCTCCCGGCACTCGCGCACTGGGACCGGTTCCGCGTGGCCGAGGTGGTGGTGCCGCACCGTGCCCGCAAGCATGGAAAATCCAAGTACGGCCTGTCACGCTACTACAAGGGCATGCTCGACCTGGTTACACTGGTGTTCCTGCGCGACTACCTTCAGCGGCCCCTGCATTTCTTCGGACTGCTCGGGGTGCTGTTCATGCTCGCCGGCGGCGGTGTGCTCGGCTACTTCGGAGTCGAGTGGATCATCACGCGCCAGATGCATATCCGGCCGCTGGTATTACTGGGGGTGGGTTCGGTCATCATGGGCATACAGTTCGTGTCAATCGGACTTCTGGGCGAGATGATCAGCAACGCGGCGCCGCGGAACACGTACCGGATACGGGAAGTACTGGATTGAAAGTCTGCATCGTCACATCGGTGTTCCCGCGGTACGAGGATGACCTCGAAGTGCCGTGGTTGCGCGAAGTCGTGAAGCGGTGCCGGGCTGAAGGCGCGGATGTGCGCGTCTTTGCCCCGTCGTTCCGGGGGCTGCGCAGCCACACAATCGAGGGGATCCCGGTAAGGCGGTTTCGCTACTTCTTCGCACCGTGGGAGACACTGACGCACGAGGAGGGCGCACCGAACAAGATCCACAAGCTCCACTACAAACTCATCACGCTGTTCTACATCCTGTTCGGGTGTCTTGGCCTGATACGGTACCACCTGCGCGAGAAGTTCGACATACTGCATGTACACTGGCCGTTCCCGCATACGTTCTTCGCGCTTGCCGCGCGACGGTTCAGGCCGGCAAAACTGGTACTGAATTTCTACGGTGCCGACCTGCTGCTGATTCGCAAGTACGGGTTTGTCAAGAAGTACCTCACGCGGTTCATCGATGCTGCCGACGCGGTTGCGGCCATCTCGAGTTTCACGGCCTCGCAGGTACGAGCGCTTCGCAACATCGACCTGGCGATCATACCGTACGGCGCGGCGGTCACCATGAGAACGGGGGCGGCCGCGCGGGTCTGCGCTTCCGAGAGTATCGTGCTTACCGCCGGGCGCACCATCGAACGCAAAGGCTTCGAGTACCTCATCCGGGCCATGCCGATGGTGCGGGAGAGGGAGGCCTCGGCGAAGCTGCACGTGGTGGGTGAGGGGCCGCTGCGGCCCGGCCTGCAGAAGCTGGTGGCTGAACTGGGAGTGCAGAAGTATGTATCGCTGCCGGGGAAAGTGTCGAACGAGACGCTCGACGATCTGTTCGCGCGGTGCAGCGTGTTCGTGCTGCCGTCGATTGTCGACAGCAAAGGTGATACCGAGGGTCTGGGTGTGGTGTTGCTGGAAGCCATGATGTACGGCAAGCCAGTGGTCGCCAGCGATGTCGGCGGGATCCCCGATGTGGTCACCCACGAGGAGACCGGGTTGCTCGTACCGGAGAAGGACCCGCGGGCGCTCGCCGACGCGGTCTGCCGCGTGCTTGGCGACAGCGCCCTGGCCCGGCGGCTCGGGGAGGCCGGCCACCGTCACGTGCAGAACAAGTTCTCGTGGGATGTGATTACGGGGCAGATGATGGGGCTGTACCGTCGCGTTCTCTCAAATTCCCCTTCATAGTTTATATTCCTTATTGTACGATTTGAGTGTACTCGCCGTTCACACGCGTGCACCTTCCTGCAAAGGAGTGTCTCATGCACCCACGTCATATCGTGGCTGTGGTCGCCCTGTGCGTCGCATCCGCGGCATTCGCAGCAGCACCCACGATGTCCCTGAAAGTAACCGCGGGCAAGGCAATGGTCTGGAGCAAGGATGTCGGCGGGTGGACCTCGGTGAAAGACACGGCAGTGGTGGTGCACGGGGACTCGGTGTACGTCGACCACAATGAGGCGGCCACGTTGCGGCTCGGTACCGAGTCGGAAGTGATGCTCAAGGGGTTGTGCAGGGCGGCCGTGAACGGTGCAGACCTCGATGTTTCGGTGGCGCTGGTGGAAGGGCAGTTGTTTCTGAAACGGGAGAAGCCGTATCAGTTCAACACGTTCTCGGTGTCTGCGCGCGACGTGCGGTTCACGCCGATAGGTACCGCGGGTGCCGTGAAATTCACCAAACTCGGCGAGCCGAGCGTCGCCATGCTGAGCGGCAAGATGCGGGTGGAGGGGCCCGACGGCAGCGCCGAACTCGTGGAGCCGGGCCAGTCGGTCACGTTCGACCGGAGTAACAAGCTGGTGAAAGTACCGCTGAACGCGCAGGCGATTGCGTCGCTCGAGCAGTGGTCAGGAATGAAGTATGACGGCCCACCGCCTCCTGCAGCCGACGAATCGCAGGCCGGCGATGCCGGAGAAGGCGCCGCG
>CAZJJT010000037.1:6781-16980 GCA_964546395.1 uncultured Fibrobacterota bacterium | reverse complement strand
GACAACGGTATCTGCTTCGCGGTGGAAGAGTCACCGGTGGCGATTCCGCCCACGGGCGACAGGGAGCAGTTCGAGCTGCTCTGCTACGATCCGCGGATCACCATGCTCGACGGAACGTACTACGTCACCTATGCCGCACACGGCGCCAAGGGAGTGCGCATCTCGCTGATCACCACGCATGACTTCGTGAGCTTCGAGCGTGTCGGCTATATCTCAGAGCCCGACAACCGCAACGGTGTGCTGTTCCCGGAGAAGTTCGGCGGCCGGTACGCGCGCCTCGACCGTCCCACGGTGGCGCACGGGCAGGGCGGCAAGGGAGACATGTGGCTCAGCTTCTCGCCCGACCTGGTACACTGGGGAGATTCACACCTGGTGGCTGAGACACGGCCTGAGCGTTGGGACGGGCACAAGCTGGGGGCCGGCCCGGCGCCGATCCGCACCGAAGAAGGTTGGCTGGTGCTGTATCATGGTGTGTATGAGCGCTGCAACGGGCTTGTGTACCGCTGTGGGGTGATGCTTCTCGACCTGGAGCAGCCTTGGCGGGTGGTCGCCCGGTGCCGTGGCTACGTGCTTGCTCCGCAGGAACCATACGAGCGTGTGGGTGACGTGCCGAACGTGGTGTTCGTGACGGGGGCGGTGGTTGAGCAGGACCGCAGCGTGAAGTTGTACTACGGCGGGGCGGACACGGTGATGTGCCTGGCGTTCAGTACCGTCGACGAACTGGTATGGGCCGCGCGAAACGGCTGAAAGGAGAGGGGGAGCTATGAACATGTTGAGAGGGGCATGCATGGTGATGGTCGCGTGTCTGGTGGCCGAGGCGCAAGACGTCGATCCGTACGACCACGAACTGCTGGTGTACTGGCTCGAGAGCGGGCAGCGGAGTCAGTTCAGCACGAGCGACGGTTCGCCCTCGGCGTTCTGGGATACCGATTGGGCGAACCGCGATCGCATCGACCTGATCGCGCCCGACAACGCCAATCCGGACGGGGCTCCGTTCACCGGCACCGACGATGCCTCGGTGGTGATCAAGGCGGCGGCCGATTGCGCCGGCCTCTACCTGCTCTGCAGCGTGGAGGACAACACGTGGGTCGACAAGGCCAGTGCCGATGACTGGGGGGCCGATGCGATAGACCTGTATCTCGACAACCAATCGGCCGACGACATCGCTACCTGCGACGGGTGCTACATCGGGCTGTACAATACCACGCTGACCTACGCGACACAGCAGTTCCAGGTATGGATGGGGGCCTCCGCGCTTCCCGCCTCGCTGCAGTATCAGGCGTATGACGACAACCTGTGGGCCTGGGCCGCGGCGGTCTACACGTTTGCCGATTTGACGGCCGCCCTGGGAATCGAGTTCGAAGTGATGGGCGTCGACGCCACACACAAGGCCCAGGAGTGGTTCATCCCCTGGCGCTCGGTCGGCAACGGGGGGCTCCCCGAAGTCCCGTCATCGGGCACACGCATCGCACTGTCGGGCGGGTACAACGACAAGGACGGTGACAACCCTTCACCAGGCGAACTGCGGTGGCTCGGGCGCGACCCGTGGGCCGCCGACGCTCAGCAGACGCAGTACTGGGGTGATCTGGCGATGGGCGACGGGTTTGTCGCGGGCACACCGTGCGCGATGGGTGTCAGGGGTGTGAATCCCGCGACGCCTGCCCGCGTGTTTGTGTCGCACGGGACAGCGCCAAGCGAATACCTCATCGATGGCCGCAGGGCCGGCGCCGGTACCGGGCCGCGTGCATGCGGCGTCGTGGTCATACGCTCGGCTGCGGGAACTCACTCGGTCGAGCTCAACACTGCGAGGCCGGTCACACGCTAGACGACCTGACCGCCGGTCTCCGTGGCACCCGGCGCGCCGCATTTCCTCCTGCAACGGCGTACCGGCTCCCCTGGCGGACGCGTACGGGAAGGCACCCCGGCGCGTCCGTGTGCCACTTCCGGGGCACTCTGGCGCCTGTATCAGGCGACGCTGTACTCGGCGAGGGCTTCACGGAGGTACGCGATGCACTTGACAATCACGGTCTCGTCACAGTACCGCATCGCGTTGATCGTCAGCCAGCAGATCGGGTTGAAGTCGTACCAGCGGCGTTTCTCCGGCATGTCCAGCGGGTAGTCCATCACTGTCTGGTCAATGAGGCCGGGGCTTTCCACTACCACGATATCGCGCATGCCTCGTACGACCCGAAGTATCTCCGGCCGGGGCTGCTCTTTAAGCTGGTCGAACAACGCCGCGAGCGGCGGGTACTGATCGTACCAGCGGTTACCTCGTTTCTGCTTGGGCACCGTTCCTGCCCCCTTGCTCGTTTCTTCTGCTACACCAATATACTAACACCGTTCACGGCGAAGCGCAACGGTCCGGCCGCGAAGCCACCCACAGGCCCAGCGCCATCAGTCCCGCACCGCCGAAGAGCCGAAGCGGGTCGGTACGCTCGCCCAGGAGCAGCAGGGAGGCAATCACGCCGAGCGGTATCTTCGCGTTGTTCATCACTGCCAGTGTTCCTCCCCGCACCAGGCGTGCACCGCGGTTCCAGAGGAAGAACCCCGCACCAGAGCCGACCACGCCAAGAAACAGCAGTACGAGCACCTGCCGCACTGTCACCAGCGGCACCAGCGGGGCCCCTCGCGCAAGCACCGAAACTCCGCCAACCAGCACGGCGCCCGCGTACAGCAGCGCGAAGACCTGCTGGTCGTTCCATGCCGCCTGTCGCGCCGAGAGACGGCGGTAGGCCACCTGCCCGAGGGCGAAAGCGATGTTTGAGCACTGCAGCAGCAGGATACCGGCAAGGCTCGCCGAAAGTGGCTGTGCCGGGTACTGGAGTACGGCTCCACCGGCAACTGCCAGCAGTGCCGCCACGCCCGCACGATGCGACACCCGCCGCCGCGCGGCATCCTCGAACAACGCCACAAACAACGGCGTCGTGGTTGTCATCAGCACGATCATGTGGGCGGGGAGATACCGGTAGGCCGAGATGTACAGCACGTACATCAGGCCGAACTGCACCGCGCCCGCTGCTGCCAGCGCCCAGCCGATCGGTGCTCGCACCGCCGACGGTCGCACGAATGGTGCGAACACGAGCAGCGAAAGCAGCAGGCGCACAGTGGCAACCCATGCCGGGTCGAGTCCGACCAGCGTTCCCTTGATCAGAGGGAAGGAGAACGCCCAGAGCACAGAGACCGCCAGCAGGTACGGCATCGGCGGTCGGTTCAGAACAGCGAAAGCGGCGCGGGAAGATCCGCCAGGATGATCAGTTCCGGTGCCACACCGTCCCCGCGGTACGGGATTGCGAGCGAAGTTGCCAGGTATGTCACATCGTTGACAATCATCTGGTTGTCGGTGATAGGCGACACGGCGCTTACACTGTCAATGCCGCGGTACAACTCCCCGTGACGAAGCATCAGGCGCACACCGGGGTGGGGGGTGAGTTCCTCCAGAAACCCCTCGTCAACCATCCACCCCCCGCTGCATGTAATCCGCGCGGCATCCCCAAGCATGACGTTCACCCCGGCCTGGAGCGTGAGTTCCTGACGGCCGCGCACCAGGTCGTCGAGGAAGACTGCCGTCGTGTCTATGAGCGCAAGCTTCTCGGCGGCGGAGTTGCCTGCTGAAGCCGGGAAGTGGCCACTCGAGAGGAGTGTCCCCGTGGAGTCCGACACCTCCAGGAGCGACAGCGCCATCGCCGGCATGTACCGTGCTGCTACTTGCGACACTTCGGGGGCCGAGCGGTCCTGCTCGACCACCAGCTTCATCGCGAAGTCACGATCGGCCGAGACCAGCTGCGCGAACGCTTCCAGCTGTTCGAGCAGGACAGTCTGTTTGTGGCGCAGCGAGCGCTCGACCGCCGACTTGGTGTGGAGCAGTTCGACCAGGGCCTGGTCGCGAGGCACCGTCCGGACTCGGCGGTGCACGAATCCGAACGCCAGGGCAACGCCGAGGACGAACGCGATGGCAACGGCAAGCACTCTCATGGTCAGGACCTTTCTGGATGGCACAGACACTGCAAAATACAAGAGAGGCACCGAAGTGGAGGGAATGCCGCCCCGGGGGTTGACTTCCGGCCCGGATGGGGTGTATTATGGCGCGTGTAGTTAAACGCACCGGCAACATGCCAAAGGAGGGGATCCTGATGAAGCGCACAACAGCACTGTCACTCTCGGGCGAACGGCTCGACCACGTCGCATTCCCCATGGGCGGCATGGGCGCGGGAATGATCTGTCTCGACGGCAACGGCGGTTTCTCACACGTGTCGCTGCGGCACCGCCCCGACGTATTCCACGAGCCATGGCTTTTTGCCGCACTCGCCTTCAGGAGTGCCACTGCACAGGGAGCCCGTCTGCTCGAAGGTCCGGTGCCGGGTTGGAAGGTGATGTTCCCGTGGGGCAAGGACTTCAGTGGCTCCGGCAACGGCAGCGGCGATCGCCTCTTCGGCCTTCCCCGGTTCCGCCGCGCCTCGTTCAGCAGTCGGTTCCCCTTCGCCACGGTCGCCCTGAGTGATCAGGACGTGCCGTTGGTGGCAACGCTCACCGGCTGGAGCCCGTTCGTGCCGGGCGACAGCGACAGCGCGAGCCTTCCTGTCGCTGCCGTGGAGTACACGTTGCTCAATACGTCACGCAAGCCGCTGCAGGCAGTGCTCTCGTTCCACGCGCGCAATTTCATGCATGTCAAGGAAGGTGGGGAGTCGGGGGTGGCCGCACTCGCCGATGGGTTCGAGTTGTGGCAGCGGGCTGCACCGGACGCACCGTGGCATGAAGGGACTCTGCGGGTGAGGGCAGAGGCACCCCGGGTGGCGGTTGACAACGAGTGGTTCAGGGGCGGATGGTTTGACACGAAGACCATGCTTTGGAAGCATATCGCCGCCGGGAAGGCTCGCGACGCGCGCGCGGAGGGGAACGGGCAGTCACGTGAAGGTGGCAGCCTGTACGTGCCGGTCAGGTTGAAACCCGGCGAGGAGAAGACCGTGCGCGTGCGGCTCTGCTGGCACGTTCCATACAGCAACGTGCGGGCCGGCTACGGCAAGGAGGAAGACGCCAAGCCCGACGTGGCACGCTATCGTCCGTGGTACGCATCGCGCTTTGCCGACATACAGGCCCTCGACACGCACTGGGCCGCTTCCTGTGAGCGCCTGCGCACCGCGAGTGCCGCATTCAGCGAATGCTTCTTCGACACCACGCTCCCCGCTGCCGTGGTCGAAGCGATTGCCGCGAACCTGACCATTCTGAAATCTCCCACGGTGCTCCGGCAGTATGACGGGCGGCCGTGGATGTGGGAAGGGTGCTGTGACGGGTGGGGGTGTTGCCATGGCAGCTGCACGCACGTGTGGAACTACGCACAGGCCATGGCCCACCTGTTTCCCGACCTCGAACGGTCGCTGCGCGAGACCGAGTTCAACCATAACCAGGACGAGAGAGGGCACCAGAACTTCCGGGCCAAGCTGCCGATCGGCCCCAATGACCACGGGTTCCACGCGGCCGCGGACGGACAGCTCGGCGGGATCATGAAGACGTACCGCGAGTGGTGCATCTCGGGCGACACCGCGTGGCTTCGAGGGCTCTGGCCGAAGGTGAAACAGAGCCTCGACTACTGTATCCAGACCTGGGACCCGCGGCACGTGGGGGTACTCGAGGAGCCGCACCACAACACCTACGACATCGAATTCTGGGGACCGGACGGCATGTGTACGTCGTTCTACCTCGGGGCCCTGCGGGCAGCGGCCCTGATGGCGCAGGCGCTTGGGGACAGCGTCCCTCTCTATGCCGAGCTGCTGCAGAAGGGGAAGGTGTTCGTCGAGCAGAAGCTGTTCAACGGCGAGTACTTCTACCAGAAGGTGCGGTGGCAGGGGCTGAATGCCGCCGACCCTGTTGAGGAAGCGGGCCGCGGGCTGCATGTCAACTACTCCGACGAGGCGTTGGCACTACTGAAGAAGGAGGGGCCCAAGTACCAGTACGGCACAGGCTGCATCTCCGACGGGGTGTTGGGCGACTGGATCGCGGAGGTGTGCGGGGTGGGTGGTGTGCTGGACCCCGGGAAGGTGCGTAAACACCTGGCCGCCGTGTTCCGTCACAACTTCAAGAGCGACCTCTCGGCGCACGCCAATCCGCAGCGGCCCACGTATGCGCTCAACAGCGAAGGTGGGTTGTTGCTCTGCACGTGGCCGCGCGGCGGCGCGCTCTCACTGCCGTTCCCGTACAGCAACGAAGTCTGGACCGGGATAGAGTACCAGGTGGCCGCGCACCTGATGCTGGCGGGCGACTCTGCGAAGGCGTTGGCCATTGTCAAGGCCGCTCGTGAACGCTATGACGGACGGGTGCGGAACCCGTTCAACGAGTACGAGTGCGGCCACTGGTACGGCCGAGCGCTGTCGTCGTACGGCATGCTGCAGTGTCTTGGCGGTGTCCGCTACGACGCGGTGGACGGTACGCTGTACGTGCGCACGAGGGGTACGGCGCCGGTGCGCTGCTTCCTGGCCGCCGCCGCGGGCTACGGGACCGTAAGCGTATCGGGTCGACGAGTGTCTCTGTCGGTTGCCGCGGGAACCATCGACGTGCGACGCATCGTGGTCAACGGCAAAGAGCAGCCGTCGTCGGC
Organism: uncultured Fibrobacterota bacterium; assembly: GCA_964546395.1. GTDB lineage: Bacteria > Fibrobacterota > Chitinivibrionia > Chitinivibrionales > CAZJJT01 > CAZJJT01. Next base: position 10,391 of record CAZJJT010000037.1, on the reverse strand, counting down.
GACACCGCCGAAGTCGCGGGGGGCCGGGCGAACGGCTCGCGCGAAGCGTTCGCGTCGATGATATCGTCGCTGGAACTCGCCCGATTGTGCGGTGTGTCGCAGGGCACGGTGGACCGTGCCCTGCACAATCGCGGCCGCGTGAGCGCGGCCACCCGTGAGCGTATTCTTTCGCTTGCCGCCCGCCACGGCTACCTGCCGAACCCCGCTGCGCGAGAGTTGATGACCGGCACGAGCCGTCTCGTGGCTGCCATCGCCCCTTCATTCAGCAGCGTCTTCTTCATGGATATTATGGAAGTGCTCCACGGGGTGCTCCGCACACACGGTCTGGAGCTGCTTCTGTCGACCGCCGGTGATACCGCGGAGGCCGAGTCGCTCATGCGGGAGTTCGTCGCACGCCGGGTGCGCGCCCTGGTGGTTGTTCCGCCCGTGACGGCGTTCAGGCCGCCAGTCGAGCTGCGCGGGCCCGTCCCGCTTATCGGGCTGGTCAACCCGTTGGCACGGGGGGTGCCGTTTGTGGGGCCGGATGAGTTGCATACGGGCGGTGAGGGTGTACGGTACCTGACGGCACAGAAACACCGGCGAGTGCTGTTCCTCAGCTATCCACGGCGCTCGTGGGCGGTACGAGCGCGCGAGAGCGGCTACCGCGCCGCGATGCGCGACAAGGGGTGTGTGCCGCGTATCCTGCTTGAGCACTCCGACGAGCAGTTGCTCCGCGCAATAGACTCGTACAAGCCAACGGCGTTGTTCTGCCACAACGACTGGTTGGCGCTTGCCGCCATACGCACGCTTGCGTCGCGCGGCCTGCGTGTGCCGCATGACATGTCGGTGCTCGGGGTTGACAACAGCCCGACGTTCAACCGTCTCTACCCGGGGCTGACCACGCTTGCCTACCCCTTCGGAAGCATTGCCGAAGCAGCGTGTGCGCTCATCCTCGGCAGTTCTGCGACGCCCGCGGTGCAGCCGTGTGTCGTGGTGGAGCGTGACACTGTCCGGTGCGCTCAGACCTGAGAACGCGACCACCGGCGCCAGCGGCGGTAGGTGAACCAGGCGCTGAGATACGGGAAGCTCAGCAGCAGGACCGCCACCGGGAACACCAGGCGGGCGGCCGACGTGTGCGCCGACAGGTGCAGTTCGGTGCTGTCCGACTCACCGCCGAACAACGGGCTGTACGCGATACTCACGCGGTCGGCAGGATGTGACTCCAGCGCACATGCACAGGCGTGTGACACGCCGCTGAGCGTGCCTGCAATCCATGGTTCGCCGGCGCTGCTGTGGACGTGCACGACGAACCTGTCAAGGCCTACCGGCCAGCGCAGTGAGCGGAGTGTCGCCCGTCCGCACCGCAGCAGTCCGCGCCGCAACGCCCGCTGGTCGAGAGCGAAGCGGACGGTCTGCAGCGTACCGGGCCGCTTCCGTGGTGGCGGCAACTGCGGAGGCGCAGGAGTGCGCCGGGGCGGCGTGGTGCCCGAGGTCGTGGCCCGTGGCTGCGGGGTGCTGGTCGCAGGCTGCTGCTGCGCGGCTGGCCGAACCGGTGGAGTTTGGGGGGGCGGGGGTGGCGAAGGTTCCCTGGCCGGAGCAGAGGTGTCGGATTCAGGCTGCGAACCACCAACGGCCCTGGTCCAGAACAGCACCCCGACTGAAGGCTGCTCAGATGCATCGGAGCGCCACCGGACGCGCACCAGCGCTGGATGAAGCCAGCAGGCAGCCAGCCGTACGACGGTCCGACCCTCTGCGGATTCGAGATCCAGCGTGACCCGTGCCTGAGCGAACAGGACGACAAGCCCTCCCGCGGTCAACAGCACGACAGCACTGCCCACTATCCACCACACCACGCAGCGTCTCCTTCCGCCTACTCCGCCGCGTCACTCGCGAGCGAGTCGGCAGAGGCGGGTGGCGGCGGCACAGAGATACTCAACGAACCGAACACGTCCTCAACCTTCCGGTCGCGTATGTGGCGCCGCGTCGATATCGCCATCGTCTGGTACAGACGGTTGCCGATGATGATGATACGCGAGCGCACATACACCCCCTTCGGTGCCTTGATCAGCACTTCGCGTACCGCTTGCTCACCCAGCATGAACGCCTTCTCGTCGATGGTTCTGCCGTTGAAGTTGTCCGCAGAGCTCTGTGCGGCGTTCTTGAGCAACTGGCCCGAACCGGTTTGCTCGACGTAGTCGGGGGGGTAGTCCACGTAGGCAATCACGAACTTCACCGATTTCGACTGTGCCTCGTACGTGTGGAACTCGAGTTGTCCGATCTTGGTCTCGAGCAGGTCGACCTCAGTCCTTACTCCCTGCGGCAGCAGTACCGTGAACCGCCCTACTTCGGAGTTGAACGGGGCAAGGGGAGCGCGATCGCGCGAACGGATGTTCTGCACAATCGACATGGCCACGTATACCGCTACCAGTGCCGCAACGCCCACCACTGCCAGACGTACATTCTTTTTCATGCGCACTGCCCTTCCTCCGCTGCCTATGGGTGAGCCACGGTTACTGTCATGCCGCCGCCAAGCCGGAACAGGTTCCAGTCACTGACTCTGCCCCGCATCTCCGCGAAGGCAGCGAATCTGCCACCGAAACGAAACTCCGCCCCGCCGTAGAAGTTGAACCCCACGTTGACATCGGTATCGTCTTCCTGCACGAAATCATCTTCATACGCCCAGCGGTCTATGAGCAGCGAAGGACCCAGGCCGACGTAGGGGTGCACGAGAAACTCGGCGGGAAGCGGGAAGTAGTACGCAAGATCGGCGAAGTCGAACCGTACTTCGAGATAGAACCACGATTGGGTAGTGTAGCGTGTGCCCAGCGGGTCGGTGTACGACCATGCTCGCTCATCCCCCCCGAACCACAGCCCCACGGCTGGCCGGTAGTGGACCTCACCAAACCGCCCGAGCGAGAAACCCAGGTCGCCGACTGCAGCGACATCAAAGGCAGCGTCGACGGGGTTGAGCCCGTTGTCGAGCACCGCGAACCCCAGCTGCCCGCCCAGGCCGAACCCGGTATAGGCAACACCCTGCGCGTTCACACCACCAGCGATTGCCAACGCTGCCAGGACTGTGCCAAGGACCTGCCCGCACCCTACTCGCATGTACCATCGCCTCTCGTCTGGAGAAGCCGGGCCCGCAACGCAACAAACTACATGCCTGCCGTCGGTACGCTCTACGCGTTGAGCGGCTGGTCAGGCGCGACATCGACAGCTATCAGCGGTCCCTCCTCGGTTACCACCTGTGTCATAGGCACGTCGTGGTAGTCGAACGGGAACGGTTCCTCGGCAATCTGGCACGAGTATGCCAGACCGACGAAAGGAACGCGACCGCTGAGTTCGCGCAGGAAATTGTCGTAGTAACCTTGCCCCCGTCCCAGTCGGCCGCCCAGCCGGTCGAACGCCACGCCGGGACAGACCACGGCGCCGATGTCGCTCTTGAGGAAATTGTCACGCACCTCGGGAAGCGGCTCCCGGATGCCGAGAGACCCGGGAGCGGTCTGCGTGCCTTCATCCTGCAGTTCCGCTATTCCCAGGTCGCGTGACACGGCACGCGTGTACGGCGCCACTACCCGCTTGCCTTCCGCGCGCAATCTGGCGATCAGCTGTTCCGTGTGCACCTCCGCAG
>CAZJJT010000037.1:0-6771 GCA_964546395.1 uncultured Fibrobacterota bacterium | reverse complement strand
CTCCGCAGGCGTGTGGAGATAGACCATGACCGCACGCGCCGCGCGTACTTCGGGAAGTGCCATGACATGTTCGGCAATCCGCGCCGAGAGTTCACTTCGCGCCTCGCCGTTCAGCGCCCTGCGCGCCTGCAGGAAGCGTGTCCGGATCTCCTGCTTGCGCTGCCGACCCGAATCGCCGATTGCCCCCGAGGTCTGAAGGGGATCGGCTGAGCGTGCCACCTCGTCGAGTTCCCTGCGCACCTGGTCACTATAGCGACGCAGTTTCGCCAGCATGCGGCCGGCTTCACGCACGAATCCAGGAAGCTCCTTCGAGCCGAAGAACAGCAGCACGAGGACCAGCACCGTGAGAATCTCGGTGAATCCGATACCCGTGATCATCGCTTCCTCCTCGCCACCACCACCGACACCAGGATACTCACGGCGTACAGTGCGAGCAACGGCAGCGCCAGTAGCGTCTGCGACAGCACGTCGGGCGGCGTCAGGATGGCGGCCAGCACGAAGACGGCCACGATGGCGTACCGCATGTTGACAACGAGGAACCGCGGAGTGATTACGCCGAGGCTGGTGAGTACGAACGACACTACGGGCAGCTCGAAGACCAGGCCGAACGCCAGGCAGAGCTTGATGAGAAACGACAGGTACTCCTGCATCCGGTACATCGCGTCCATCCGCCCCCCGCCATATGTGGCGAGGAACTGCAGGACGTGGGGGAGGACCGTGTAGCAGAACGCGATGCCGCCGAGGAAGAAGACGGTTGAGAAAAAGGCGGCAGGGAGCACGAGGGCCTTCTCATGCTTGTGCAGTCCCGGCGCGACGAATTTCCAGAGCTGGTAGAAGATCACGGGCGCCGCGGCGATGGCGCCGCCGGCCACAGCGATCTTGATGCTCAGCATTACCGCTTCGACCGGCGAGGTAACAATCAGGCGGGGGCGGGGGTCGGCGAAGCGCAGCGGGTATACCATGACCCAGTCGAATATCCGCTCCCAGAACACGCCGCATGGAACGGCGAAGACGATTACTGCGGCGAGGCCCTTGATAATCCGCCAGCGCAGTTCTTCCAGGTGCTCGAGGAACGGCAGTTCGGTGTCGCCGGACGCCATTACTCCTTTTTCTCCGGTTTGCCCGGATCTCCCTCCGGCCCCTCGATCACCTTGCTTTCTTCCTTGGTGGCCTTCTTGAACTCGCGGATGCCCTGTCCGAGGCCCTTGGCAAGCTCGGGAATCTTGCGTGCGCCGAACAGAAGGAGAACGACCAGTATGATGAGGACCCACTCCATGCCGCCGGGCAATGACATCAGTGCCTCCTTTGCAGTGCCCGGATAAGATACATTGGCGATGTCGCGCGGCAGTGTCCGAAGAGGCGGGGATGTGGAGTATTTTGTGCAGCACCGGGGACGGGCAGGGAGTACGGAACATGCGGCAACCACACCACACCGGCACGGTGGACACCACGGGCCTGGTCTACGGCGTCCATCCGGTATCTGAACTGATCAACGTGCGGCGTGCGGAGATTGAGCGCATATACTTCGCGCAGGGCAAAACCACGGGACCCGTGTTCGGATTGCTCAAGGAGGCACGCAAGGGACGGATCCCCTATCAGGTGGTGCCCGAGATCCGTCTGGACCACATGGCCCCCGGTGCCCGTCACCAGGGAGTCATTGCCGCGTGCACGGTCAAGCCGTACGCGGACGCCGATGAGTTAGCAGATACACTGGTGTCGCTGGATCATCCGGGACTGGTGCTCGTGCCCGCCTCGGTGGAGGATCCGCGCAATCTTGGTTCACTCGTGCGCAGTGCGGTCGGGTTCGGGGTTGATGCCGTGCTGCTCGAACGTGGCAACACGGCCCCGCTCAGTGAAGCGGTTTCGAAGAGCTCGGCCGGCGTCCTTGAGTACGCTGTCGTCGCGCGTCCCCGCAGCCTCGAGGCTGTGGTCGGAAGGTTGCGGGAGAGCGGCTACCGGGTAGTGGGCGCAGAGGCGCGCGCTCCGCGAACTCCCTCCCAGGCCGCGCTGAGCGGGCCGGTGGTGCTGGTGATGGGTGGTGAGCACCGCGGCATCCCGCCGTATCTCGCCAAACTCTGCGACGAGCGCGTGGGAATACCGCTCGATTCGCGGGTGGAATCACTGAACGTGGCCGCAGCCGCGAGTGTGCTGCTGTACGAGTGCTGCCGTCAGCGCGCTGTGACTACGAATCGAAGTTGAAGAACGAGTCCATCTGGTTCATCAGGTCGTCACCCGATATCATGCCGTCGGCCTTCTTCTTCTGCTCGCCCTGCTGGGCCTGCGGGCGGGGCGGTGGCGGGGCCGGCGGAGCCTGCATCTGGGCAGCGGGTGCGGCGGGCTGCTGCGGCTGCTGAGTGTCGTCCACTTCGTCCGAAGCGAACACCAGCGTCTCACCCATGTCATCCGCAAGCATGGGCGACCCTCCGCCCTGCTGTGGTTCGAGGGAAAACGCCTGCTCCGACTCAGCTGGAGCTTGCGGCGGCATGGGTTCGGAAAGCGGCGCTGTGTTGGTCGGTGCCATTCCCTGACGCGCCGCTTCGATATCCGTCATCGAGAACTGCATGGTCTGCCCGTACATCAGATCATCGTCAGATATTCCCGCGTCGCCCGGGGCCGCCCCCATCGGCTGCGGTGGCTGGGGCGCGGGCGCCGGCCCCTGAGCAACCGGCCCGGCAACGGTCGGTGCCTCCGCGAAATCCAGCTCGCCGCTCATGTCCACCTCAGGGGCCTCTGAAGGAGGCGGGCCGGGAGGCGCTGACACGGGTGGCGGCATGGGCGCGGCTTGAGCCACGATGGCCGGTTCTTCCGCCGCGACTCCAGGCCCTTCGGGCCCGGCCACTTCGCCGCCTTCCGGTTCCGGGGTCGTTGTCGGCAGCTGCGCGGCTTCCGCATTGCCGAAGCGGGCAATGGTTGCCCCGAACTCATCGATCTTGTACACCAACTGCCGGTACCCGTCCAGGCGCAGCGCGATATAGGCGGCGTAGTACTGGTCAAGCTCTTCGAGGTATTCCTCGAGACGGGTTTCGAGCGTAGTGACTCTGCGTACGAGTTCCTTCTTCAGCCGCGGCAAATCGACGCTCGACAGCGCGATGCCCGATATCACCGACTCGACCCCCTCACACGAGCGGTTGAGTCCCTGCATGATCTGCTGCTTCACGTTCTCTTCTGCGGCTCTCTGGTTCATCTTGTTGCTCCATACGATTAGCGCAATGACAATTGTCAACAGCACCCCAACCAAAAAGGAAACGCCTCCAAACAGCGCAACGCTCTGGAATGTGTCAAGTTGCATGTCCCGTTCCTCTCGGGTGGCGCAACGCCACACGCCTCTCACGGCGTGCTGCCCACCCTCTCATTCTCCATGATACAATCATGGTACGCGCTACGCCACCATTTGGCGCCATTTTGAAAAAAATACTCATGCGCGCCGCATCATGCGACTGTCAGTTCAGAGCATCTGCAGCGGATCGACGTCGATCGACATACCCAGCCTGGCTCCGGACCTGAGCTTGCGGTCCCGCACCTGCTGGAGCGCGCTGTGCAACGCTGTGGCGGAGGACGACTTCACGAGCAGTGCGTAGCGGTAACGGCCCTTCACGCGTTCGAGCACCGCCGGCGCCGGCCCGAGCAGGGTCAACGGCCCGGCGGGTGCACCGCGAAGGGTGGCGGCAACGTGCGCGGCACGCTCGCGAACGGCACTCTCGTGCGTTCCCCACACTACGATGCGGGCGAGTCGGCAGAACGGCGGGTAGCCAAGCTCTTCACGGTTGCGCAGCTCCTGCACCGCGAACTGCTCGAAGTCGTGTGATTGTGCGGCAACGATGCTCGGCTCGTGTGGCATGTAGGTCTGTATCACCACTTCGCCAAGGCTGTCCGCCCGCCCTGCCCTGCCGGCAACCTGTGCAAGGAGCTGGAACGTGCGTTCGGAAGCGCGGAAGTCGGGGATGTGCAAGCCGGTGTCGGCCTGCAGCACGCCAACCAGCGCCACACCGGGGAAATCGAGCCCCTTTGCCACCATCTGGGTGCCGAGAAGGATATCTATCTCGCGGCGCGCCATCGCTTCCACCAGTGTCACATGCGATCCCTTGCGGCGCGTGGTGTCCTGGTCCATGCGGCAGATGCGCGCAGAAGGGAACAGCTCGCGCAGCATCTCCTCCGCCTTCTGGATGCCGGTTCCCTTGTACTGCAGCTGCTCCCCGCGGCACTTCGGGCAGCGCGAGGGCGCCGCGACGGTGAACCCGCACTGGTGGCAGCGGAGCGTGTGGTCGTGGCGATGGAACACGAGGTGCACCGAACAGCTGAGACACGTGTGGATGAACCCGCAGTCCTTGCACAGAAGAAACGTGGAGTAGCCGCGGCGGTTGAGCAGCAGAATCACCTGCCTGCGGGCCTTCAGGGTGTCTTCCAGCCGCCGTGCAAGATGGCGCGAGAGGAACGACCAGTTCCCTTCACGGTGCTCTGCGTTCATGTCCAGCACGTTCACCGAGGGGAGCGTGGCATCGGCGTAGCGACTGCGCATCGAGAGCAGCCGGTACTTGCCCTGGCAGGCGTTGCGCCAGCTCTCCAGGGAAGGGGTGGCGCTGCCGAGAACCACGAGCGCACGCTGTAGTTTCCCCCGCATGATGGCCACGTCGCGCGCATGGTACCGCGGCTCGGGCTCCGATTGTTTGTAGCTGCCGTCGTGTTCCTCGTCCACCACGATCAACCCCAGGTCGGGCACCGGCGAGAGGATCGCGCTGCGGACTCCGATAACCACGCGTCTGCTCCCGCTCATCAGCTGCTCGAGACTGTCGCGCCGCTCTCCCTCCGACATGTGACTGTGAATCACGGCGATGTCGTCACCCACGGCGGCGGCAAACCGCTGGATGGTCTGCGGCGTCAGGGAGATTTCGGGGACAAGCACTACGGCACCTCTGCCGGCGGCCAGCGCCTGCTTCACCAGCTCGATGTACACGAGCGTCTTGCCGCTCCCGGTGATCCCGTGCAGCAGCACGGGTTGGCTGGGCTCCGCGAGCATGCTGCCCAGAGCTTCAACGCACTGCGCCTGCTCTTCGGTGAGCACGGCTGCCGCCCCATCGCGTGACATGCGCAGTTCGTCGGCTTCGCGCACCACTTCCTCGTGCGTCGCGCTCAACGCGCCGCCTCGGCACAGCGCACCAATCATGTGCTGTGACAGACCGCACGACTCCATCAGAATCTGGCGCGACGCCGGCCACGCCACGTCCGCGAGCTTCTCCAGCGCCTCGGCCTGCCGCCTGGTGAGCACGGCGGTGGGTGTTGCGGGCCGGTACCGAACCACTTCACGGGCCTTGGTCTTGAGCAGCCCGCGGCGCACGAACGGCCGGAACACGGCACCGAGTTCGCACTGGTAGTACGACGCAATCCACTCGTACAGGCGGACCTGGCTGCGGAACGCACTCGGCCCGAGCACCGGCTTGACATCGAGGACGTCCTTGAGGTGGGGGAACGCCGAGCGCTCCAGAAGTTTCACCGCCATGCCCCAGAGCCGCCGTGAGCGCACCTCTACGAGTACCGGTGTTCCCTCGGTCAGTACCTGTGCGAAGCGTGCAGGGATACGATAGTCGTACACACCCGGAATCGCCGCGGGGAATGCTACCGAGACAGCAGTCGGTCGAGTGTTCACGCGTGCGGTTCCTCGGGAGAACTGGCTGGCTACTTGCGGAAGTCGAACGGCACGACCCGTTCACGGCCGAACAGTTCACGGTTCTTCCGTGACGCCCGGAACAACCGCTTCTTCTCAGCCGGCGAGAGCGAGTCCATGCCGTGCTGCGATATCTTCTTGAGCAATGGGTCGATCTGCTGCTCGAAATAGCGGCTGTCACGTGCCCGTTTCTCGGCGTCGTTCCGCTGGATCTCCTCGCGCTGGCGGGCCTGGAACTCGGTGTACCAGCGCTGTACGAGCGGATCGAGTTTCACGCTCGCCAGGCCCACGAGTATGCCGCCCAGATGGGTCAGGTGTGCGATGTTGCCGCCGGTCCCGCTTACCGCAAAGAGTACCGATATCAGCGCGGCAACGGCGACGAAGACGCGGGCAGGAACCGGTATCACGAAGAACACGAGAATCTGCGCATGCGGGAAATGCCAGGCGAATGCCGCGAGCAGTGCGAGTACCGCGCCCGAGGCCCCGATGATGGTGCTGTGCCACATGAACGTGCTGAACAGGCCCGCGCCCACCCCGCCGACCACGTAGTAGACAAGAAACCGGCGGGGGCCAAGGTACGGCTCGAGGTGAAGGCCGCAGAACCAGAGCGCGATGAGATTGAACAGCACGTGCCCCGGGCTTCCGTGGAGCAGCATGTAGCTTGCCAGTCGCCAGACTTCACCGCGCAGGAACACCAGGGCGGGCACGAGCGCACCGATGCCGGGACGCACCGCCAGGCCGTCGGCCCCAAGGCGCAGGTCGCCGTTGAGCAGGGGGCCGGTGCCGGGAAGCTGCTGCAGCACGTAGATACCCAGGGTGACACCTGCAATCCATGCAGTCACGCGCGGGATGCGCAGGGGACCGGCGGACAGCACGCCTAGTCTTTCCCCTGCCCGCCGCTGCGGAGTGTGCGCGCGAGCGCCTGCTCCACCACTTCGGGCACAAACGAACTGACATCACCGCCCAGTCCCGCAATCTGCTTCACCATGCTGGAGTTGAGGAAGATGTACTCGGAGCTTGGCATGAGGAACACCGTCTCGGCAGCGGCGTTCATGTTGCGGTTCGTGAACGCCATCTGGAATTCGTAGTCGAAATCGGACAAGGCACGCAGC
>CAZJJT010000036.1:0-17086 GCA_964546395.1 uncultured Fibrobacterota bacterium | reverse complement strand
CGCGCATCAGCATGTCGAGCACGGCCGCATCGAGCACCGACCCCACCACCGTGTGCACCGCGACCGTGGGGTGCCGTCGTTTCAGCTCGGTGTCGATAGTGTAGGCATGCTCTTCACTGGCGTCGAGCAGAAGCACCCGTGCCGGCGCGTAGGCCGACACCTGCATGGCCAGCTCCGAACCGATTGAGCCCCCCGCGCCCGAGATCAGCACGGTGCGGCCGGCGATCTCCTTGCGTACGTGCGTGTCATCGAGGGTGATATTGGGCCGTGACAGCAGGTCGTCGATTGACACCGGGCGCAGGTTGGTGAGCTGCAGCTTGCCGCTCATGATGTCGAGCATGGCGGGAACAATCTGGAAGCGCACATCCCAGTCGGGCACGTTCGCCTGGTTGATAATCTCCTGCACCTGCTTGTTGCTGATCTCGGGTATGGCGATGAACACCTCGCGCACGCGGTGCTTCCTGATGAAGTGCGGGAGTGTCTCGTGTCCGCCAAGCACCTTGAGTCCCTGGATCCGCTTGCCGTGCAGTTCGCTGTCGCGGTCGATGAACCCGACCGGCACGTACTGCTTGCGCCGCATCGACTTCAGCGACTTGGCGATCTCGTTGCCCGCGCTCCCCGCCCCCACGATCAGCACGTTGCGCGCATCCGCCGCCATCGGCACGAACGCTTCACGGAACAGCCGTATGCCGAACCGGGTGCCGCCGTTGAGCACGACGAAGAACGCGAAGTTCATCAGGTAGATCGAGCGCGGGTAGCCGCGGAAGTGGTTGCTCAGCACCATCACCAGCATGAACACGAGCGAGCCCACCGCCGAGGCCTTCACGATATCGCTGAGGTCGTCCACCGACACGTAGCGCCAGATGCCCTGGAACAGACCGAACGCGGCTGACACGGCGAGAAAGATCGCGATGTTCACCGGCAGTGACAGCCAGAAGTATTGCTGGTACATCCCACTGCCGAGGGTGAAGTCGAACCGCGCGAGGAACGAGAGCGCCAGGCCGCCGGCAGCGAACAGAACGTGCAGCAGGACTATCAGCACGAGCCGGTAGCGAAGCACGGGAAGTGGTATGCGGGGCGTCATTACAGCTAAATTACAACTTCCCTATTCCCCCTCCAACTTCATGGCGAACCCGAGCTTCGCGCTGACATCAGCAAGGATGCCGTAGAGACACGGGATAACCAGCAATGTCCCGACCGTGGAGAACGCCAGGCCGAACATGATTGTCGATGCCATGGGTGCCCAGATCGGCGACTTGCCCCCGATGCCCACGGCCATGGGCAAGAGTCCGCCGATGGTGGTGACCGAGGTGAGTATGATCGGCCGCAACCGTACCGCACACCCCTCCTCCACCGCCTGCGCCACGCCCATGCCTGTGCGGCGCAGGCCGTTGATGAAGCTGATGAGGACGATGGAGTCGTTGACGCAGATGCCGGTGAGCGCCACCCCGGCAAACATCACCACCACCGACAGCGCGGTGCCTGACACCACCAGGTACAGCACGCAGCCCACGAACGCAAAGAACACGGCCGCACCGATAATCAGCGGCTGGAAGAACGACTTGAACTGCGCCCCCAGAATCACGTACATCAGGAACACCCCGACTCCCAGCAGGCGCAACAGGTTGCTCATGACTTCACCGAACTCCTTGAACTCACCCCCGAACTCGATCGACACCTCGGGGTAGGCACGCGCGAACTTCTCGGTGAAGAACGCGGCAATCGCCGGGACAACCACCCGTTTGGCAAACTCCTTGTCATGCGTGTCGGCAGTCACCATGATCTGGCGCGCGCGGTCGGTCCGCTTGATCGCGGCCAGCCCGCGGCCGTGCTCCACCGAGGCCACGGCGGCCAGCGGCACCATCGCTCCGTGCCGTGACGGCACGGTCATCTGCGTGATGTCCTCCATGCGCACGCGGTAGGGCTCAGCCCATTTCACCACCACGTCGATCTCGTCATCCTGCTCGAAATACGTGGTGGCGGTCACTCCCTCGAAGCAGGCACGGACGTACAGTCCGATCGTGGCGACATCGAGGCCGAACCGCGCCGCCCGCTCTTCATCGACCACCACGCGCAGTTCGGGGAACCCCTGCTCGAAATCGTGGCTGATATTGTACAGGCCGGTGTCGCTCTCGTAGCGGCGGAGGAACCGCACGTAGTCCTCGGCGATGAATCCCGTCTCGTCGTAGTCGTCACCCTCGATCCGGAACGTGACAGGCTTTTCGACCGGGGGGCCGCTGCTCAGCATGCGGTAGTTCACCGACTGCGCACCCGGAATGTCGGCGCACAGCGCCCGTGTCTCCTCCATGATTGTCCGCACCGGCCTCGTCCGCGCTTCGGAACGCTCAGCGATGTCGACGACTATCTGCGCCACGCTGCTCTTGGTTATCCACTCGTCGTCGGTTTCCATGAACCCGACGGTCGTGGTCACCGAGACCACTTCACCGTTGTTCACCAGCGGCAGCAGCCGCTGCTCGAACCGCGACGCCACCTCGTTGGTCACTTCACGCGGCGTGCCGACCGGCAGACGGATGTCGACGTAGAACATGGCGAAGTCCTCGCCGGCAAACAGGTCCTGCCTCACCAGCGTGGCCACGCCCGCCGAGAGCACGAACACCAGCGCGGTAACTGCGACGGCGATGTAGCGGTGCCTGAAAATGGCGGAGACAACGGCCCTGAAGCGGGCCTGGAAACGGTTGATGATTCCTTCACGATACGCCGTACCGTTGCCGCCCCAGTCGGCGAAGTGCGAGGGCAGCAGGAACAGCGCCTCCAGCGTACTGGCCACGAGCGCCAGGCAGGTGACAATGGGGATGATGCGCATGAACTTGCCCATGATTCCCGGCAGGAGCATGAGCGGCAGGAACGCGGCCACCGTCGTGGCGGTGCCGGCCAGTACCGGCTTGATGACCTCGTTGGTGCCCTGTATGGCGGCGTCGTGCGCCGAAAGCCCCTGCTGGCGCAGCCGGTATGCGTTCTCGATAATCACGATGGCGTGGTCGACAATCATCCCGAGCACCATCACGAGGGCGAACAGCGAGTTGCCGTTGAGCGACTCGCCGTAGCTTTCCATGAAGATGAACGTGATGGCGAATGTGATGGGAATTCCCAGGGCGGTCACGAGCGAGTTGCGCAGGCCGATAAATGCGAAGAGCACCAGTACGAGCGTGACGAAACCGGCGGCCGCGTTGCGGCTCAGCACGCTGAGTATGTCACGGATGTAGACCGAGGTGTCGTTGAAGTAGCTGGCGCTGACTCCTGCCGGCAGCGTCTGGCAGAAGCGGTCGACTTCGGCCCGGATCGCGTCCACGACCCGGATCGAGTTGCCACGCAGCTTCTTGGAGATCTTGAGCGAGATCGCGTTCTCGCCGTTCACCCGCACGTCGTATTCCGCCGGCGCCATCCCCCGGTTGACCGTCGCGATGTCGCGCACGTGCACCACGCCGCCCGGACGCCGACGCACGATCACGCTGCCGAAATCGCCCGGCCGTTTCACCTGGCCCACCGTCTGGAGCAGATATGCGCGCGTGCCGGTCTCCAGCACGCCGCCCGGGATATTCACGTTGCGCGCCGCGAGCGCCCCGACGATCTCGTGCATCGATATGCCGAGGGCGTCCATGCGGTCGCGGTCTGCTTCGACCCAGACCTCGCGGTCGCGCCCGCCCACAATCTCCACCTTCGAGACATCGTCGATATCGAGCAGGCGGTCGCGCAGCGCCCGCGCCGTCTCGTTCATCACCTCATCACCCGCCCCGCCCTTCAGGTTGACGGTGATCATGGGCATGAAGTCCGAGGAGCTGAACTCATCGATGTACGGCTCCAGCGCGCTCTCGGGCAGCTCGACCTTGTCGAACTCCGCCCGGAGGTCCTGGAACAGCCGCAGAAAATCGTCGCGAGACAGGTCGTCCTCGAACTGCACCGATATGGCGGCCAGCCCTTCCTGCGTGTTCGACGTAATCTGCTTGATACGGTCGACGTCGGCGATCTCGTCTTCGACCCGTATCGTGACACTCTTCTCCATCTCCTCGGCCGACACGCCGGGGTTGGCCACGAAGATGAACACCCAGGAGAAGTCCACGTTGCTCATCGCTTCGCGCGGGATCCGCGACAGCGACACCGCGCCCATCACCAGCAGCGCCGCCATCGTGATGTTCACCAGGACGGGGTTGGATACCGAGAACCTGCCGACGTTCATCGCGCGCTCCCCGGCTCAGCAGCCAGCGCCACGAGCAACGAGTCGCCCTGCGACAGCCGCGCGAGTCCGCTGGTGAGTACCGTGTCACCCTCGCGCAACCCGTCGAGTATCTCCACTTCCTCGGCCATGCGCCGGCCCACGGTCACGAACCGCACCGCGGCAGCACCGGCATTCGACACCCACACGGCGTCCCTGCGGTTCATCTCTACGACGGCGACGCTGGGCACCACCAGGGCAGTGTCTGCCGCGTCCGTGGCAATCTCCACCCGCACCGACATCCCCGCCCGGATCGCCCGCTCCTTCGTATTGCGCCAGGTCACCTCGACCGCGAACGCACCCGTGGACGGCTCGGATCCCGCAGCAATCGCCGAAATCGCGCCGTCGAACGGCTCGACGCGTACCGCAGCCACGCTCACCATCGCTTTCTGCCCGGCCCGCAGTGCACCCACGTCGCGTTCGGACACGGCAATCGTGGTCTTGAGCGAAGAGATGTCGACTATGCGCGCGACGTGTGCGCCGGGGTTGAGCGTGTTGCCCATCTCGAGCATCGGACCTTTGTCGGCCACGTAGCCGGCAATCGGCGCCGCGATCCGTGTGTCCGCGAAGGCTTTCCGTGCCTGCGCCAGTCCCGCGTCGGCTGCCGCGGCCGCGGCCCGTGCCTGGTTCATCTCGCCGCTGGAAGCGTTTCCCTGCTCAAACAGTGCCTGCGCCGAGCGAAGGCCCTGGGCGGCAACCAACTGTGCCGCCTCCGCCTGCCTGAACCCGGCCTCCTGGACCGAGTTCTCCACCTGCACCAGCAACGCACCCTTCGCGACCCGCCGGCCGAGCGTGAACGCCACCGAGGCGATCGTGCCCTGGGTCTGCGACTGCACCCAGGCTTCCCGAACCCCTTCGGCCACACCCGACCCGGTGACCGTGGCGCTCAACTCCTTCGTGTGCGCGCGGCGCGCCTCAACCGGTACCGCCGCCCTGAGCTCGGGGGCCCGCTCCCGCTGCCTCGGACCGCATCCCGCAGCACAGCACACCGCGACCAGGACCAGTGCTGTTCTTCTCATTGCTGTGTCTCCAGTGATCCCGTGGCCAGGCGGTACTCGGTTTCGAGCAGCAGACAATCGACCAGCGCCTGGATATAGCCCATCCGCGCACTCCGCATCCCCAACTCCACCTCGAGCAGCTGCGACTGGTTCACCATCCCCGCCTCGTAGCGCTGCTGCATGATCTCGAGCTGCTTCTCCATGAGCCCGTGCTGCCGCTTCGCCGCGTCAACCGACCCGAACGCCGCGCGGTAGAAAGAGCGCACACGTTCGAGATTGACCGCCAGCCGGTTGGTCGTGTTCTGTTCGTCCACCACCGCCGCGCGGTAGTCGTTGAGTGCCTGCTCGTACCCGCTCACCGTACGCGTCCCGTTGAACAAGGGAACCGTCGCGCTCAGCCCCACCGTCCAGCTCTCGGTGCTGCCCGGCGGCACGAACTCCTTCCACGATGGCCATCCGTACGACGCGAACGCGTTGAGCCCCGGCGCGAGCCGCCCGGCCGCCATGCGCTTGCCGATACGCGCCACGGTCGTGAACTCCTGCACCGAACGCAGCACCGGGTTGCTGTCCGGCGTACCGTCGACCGCGGCCGGACCACGCCTGTACCACTGTTCGAAATGGTCGAACGGCTGGAGCTGGACCGTGGTGTCGGCCCTGCTGACTGGCGTGCCCATCGCCTGGAACAGAGTGAGCAGCGCGAAGTGCTCGAAGGCCTGTGCCTGCAGCACGTCACCTTCCTTCGCCGCCGCCTCCGCTTCCCACTGGAGCACGTCCGTCACCGGCACGGTCCCGGCCTCGTGGCGGATCCGCGCGGTGGCGAGGTTCTCGGTGACCCAGGCGAGTGTCTGCACCGACAACGCGGTGCGCTCGCGCGCCGCCAGCGCGTCGAGGTACGCCTTGCGCGTATCGTAGATGGCCTGCTGCCTGGCTGCTTCCGACTGCAGCTCGGCGGCCGTGCGCGCATGGCGGGCCATGGCAATCCCGAACACTTCCGCCCCGCCGTTGCTCAGCGACTGGCCGAACGTGAACGAGTGCTTCCACGACTCCTCGTAGACGCCGAACCCCGAGCGTGCCTGCTGCTGGTCGGTTATGACCGGCGCCGCCGGCCCGAGTGCGCTGAACATGTCGGTCAGGAAGTTGGCGCCCTCGACGGTCTCCTTGTCCATGCGCATGTAGGTTGAGCTGAAGCTGGCGGTGGGCAGGTAGCCCCCTGCCGCATTCCAGAGCCCCCACTCGGCGCTTCGCTGCGCGAAGTGCGCGGCCCGGACCGCGAACCCGGTGGTGACGGCCGCGTGTTCCGCCTCGGCAAGTGTCAGCAGGCCCGCGTGGGCCGCGGTCTGCAGCAGAACCACAGCGGCAAGTGTCGTGTATCGAACCATACCCGGTGTCCTTGTCCGAGTGAAGACGAAGGAAAATAACACGTATTGCAGGGATTCCCTCCTGCCTCGCTCACGCTGCAGGCACAGAGCGCCACATGCGGGTCGTGGCTATGTAACACGCGAAGGGGGGGAATTGTTTCAGAAAATGCGTGCGGGGGTCAGTTCGACGGTTTTTCGTCCGGACACCCGTCCTCGTCCTTATACCCGTTGGCGGTTTCGGCCTGGTTGGGGCACTGGTCCTCGCTGTCGAGGATCCCGTCCCTGTCGTTATCCGGATCGGGGCACCCGTCGGCATCCATGAACCCGTCCATGTCCTCTGCGTCGTTGTCGCAGTGGTCCTGCCCGTCGTAGATCCCGTCACCATCGTTGTCGAACTCCGGGCACCCGTCCCCATCCTCAAACCCATCCTCGTCCTCGGGCACCCCCGGGCACTGATCGACATCGTCGGGCACCTTGTCGCGGTCCTTGTCCCCCGCCTGCGCCACCATCTCCCGCTCGTCGAGCAGCCCGATTACCGCGCCGCCCTTGCCCATCGCCTTGAACGAGTAGTGCGGCCCCCCCACGTAGTCGTACACATCGGCGCGCACGGCGTCGAACGAAGGGTCCGCCACGACGTTGCTGCCGGTCACCACGGCGTACTGGTTCGACTGGTGACGGTTGTTGAAGAAGGCGTTGTACTCGATACGCGCGCGGCGGCTGTCACGTTCGGCGAATATCCCGTACTGCCCGTTGTGGCAGATGATGTTGTTCTGGATGATCACCTCGGACTTGCCGGCCAGCATGAGTGCGGAGTAGCGGTTCTCTGCGATGATATTGTGCTCGATACGCGCGTTGAGGCCGTGCGATGACTCGCAGTAGACACCGGTCCAGTCGTTGCGCACGATGATGTTGCTCCGGATGGTGGGGAGCGTGACCAGGCAGTGGATGCCGCTCTCGCGGTTCTCGGTAATCACCGTGTTCTCGATTACCATCGATTCGTTCTCACAGCGGATACCCGCGCTGCCGCCCTTGATTGTCAGGCTCTTGACAATCGCGTTGTTCGCGCCCAGCACCACGGGGCGGTTCTCCTTGCCGATAATCAACGTCGAATCGCGGCTCTCACCGATCAGCCGGATACGGTCGATGAGATCCACCTGCTCCTTGTAGATGCCGGCGGCCACGAGGATGGTGTCGTCCTCCACCGCCTTGTGCATGGCCGCGCCGATACTGGGGTAGTCGGACGGTACGCGGAGCGTGGCAGCCCCGGCGAGCGCCACGGCTGCGACTGCGAACAGGACACCCGACACGAGTCTGCGGTACATGTGGTCCCTCTTCCGGGCAGTGGTGCTTCACGGGCAAAATACGTTGGACGTAGCGTGTACGACCTATTTTCCCGATACCATGCTTCCACTTCTCACGGTGGCCCAGATGCGGGAGATAGACCGGCGCGCGATCGGCGGCGACGCCGCGGTGGGCTACGGCTACATGCTGAAGGCCGGTATGGGCCTGGTGGACGCGGTGCGCGCACACGCTCCGTCGCCGTCGAACCACTCGATTGCCGTGGTTTGCGGCAAAGGCAACAATGGTGGTGACGGGTACGTGGCCGGGGCGATGCTCATGGACGCCGGGTACCGGGTGATGGTGTTCGGGCTGTACTACCGCGAGGAGCTGTCGGGGGAAGCGGTGATGGCGTTTGACGAGTACGCGTCACGGCGCGGCACGCTCATGCACGTGACCGATGCCGAAGAGCTGGGGCGGTTGTCGAGTTTCGACGTAGTTGTGGACGCGGTGCTGGGGACCGGTATCCAGGGCCCGCCACGCGGCCTGGCCGCCTCGGCAATTGAAGCGATCAACAGCGCGGGCCGGCCGGTCGTGTCCGCCGACACGCCTTCCGGGCTTGACAACGACACCGGCACTCCCGGCCCGTCGTGCGTCCGTGCCGCCATGACCGTCACGATGGGTTTCCCGAAGCTCGGCGCCTGCTTCTACCCGGGGCGCGAGCTGACCGGAACGCTGGTGGTCAAAGACCTGGGGTACCCCGAAGATGTCGTCGAGCAGTGCCACGGACGCGTCCACCTGCCCGTGCGCGAAGACATGGGCCGCATGCTCCCGCCACGCAAGCCGGCCGGTTCCAAGTACGGCCACGGGCTGGTGCTGAGTCTCGCGGGATCGGCCGGCATGCTTGGGGCGGCGACGCTCGTGTCGGCCGGGGCCCTGCGCAGCGGCTGCGGCATGGTGCATGCCGCAGTGCCCGAGGGGCTCCTCGAGGCGCTCTCGATGAAAATGACCGAACCGGTGCTGCACGCGGTACCGCAAACCGAGACAGGAAGCATTGCCGAGGACGCGCTGGAGCGCCTTCTCGACATGAGCACGCGCATGCAGTGTGCGGTCGTGGGCCCGGGGCTGTCACGCCATCAGTCCACTGCCGCGCTGGTGCGCGCGTTTGTGAAACAGTGCCCGTGCCCGGTCGTGCTGGATGCTGACGGGCTGAACGCGTGGCGCGAGTGCCCCGAGCGGCTGGCGGAACACGCCGCGCCGCTGCTGCTGACGCCGCACGCTGGCGAATGGAATCGCCTGTTCGGCCCCATGCCATCCGAGCCGGCCGGCATCGTGGAGCAGCTCCGCGTTCGTGCGCGTGCGTGCAGCGCAGTAGTGCTCTTCAAGGGCAGTCCGACCATCGTGGCGGTTCCGCAGGGCGACGTGTTCGTGGTAACCGCCGGGACCAGCGCGCTGGCCACTGCGGGTTCGGGGGACGTGCTTGCGGGGGTGATTGCGGCCCTCGTGGCGCAGGGAGCGGCACTCACCGATGCGGCCGTGCTGGGTGCGTGGCTCCACGGGCGGGCCGGCGCTATCGCCGCAGAGACACGTACCGAGTATGGCGTGGTGGCTTCGGACGTGGCCGTGACGATCCCATCGGCAATCAGCGAACTGGTCACACCGCGCCGCGCACCGCTACCCCGGGAACCTGCGCTATGACACCGAACTTCGACTGGCGGGTCCTTCTGACCGGGATGTCTCAGTTCCTGGGGTCCCAGGCATCGGCGCTCATCGTGTCGGTTGTTATCATCTGGATAGTCTACCGGACGGTCGCGTTTGCGGCTGAACGGTACGTGCGGGACGAAGCGGCGAGGCTGTCGGTCAAGAAGTGGGCGCGGTACGGTGCGTTGTGGATCGCCCTGCTCTGGATTGTGGTGGTGTACGGCATCTACAACCAGAAGGACGTGTTCTTCCTCATCGGCATTTTCCTTGCCGCGGTGGCAATCTCGCTGCGCGACGTGTTCTCGAACTTCGTGGGCTGGCTCGTGATCATGACTTCGGGCATGTTTCACGAACGTGACCGGGTGAAGATCGGACAGGTAAGCGGTGACGTGATCGACATCGGGCTGTTCCGCACGCTGGTTGCCGAAATCGGCGGATGGGTGGATGCCGACCAGTCGACGGGGCGGCTGGTGGCCGTGCCAAACAGCCATGTGCTCTCCCAACCGGTGTTCAACTACACCGACGGGCACGATTTCGTGTGGGACGAGCTGAGCCTGCTGGTGACATTCGACTCGAACTGGCGCCTGGCGGAGAAGATCATGCTCGATGCGGTGGAGCGGGACTTCTCGGGCAAGGAAGATCATATCAAGGAGCGGTTGCGCAGCGCCCGCCGCAAGTACTACGTCACCTACACGTACATCACTCCCAAGGTGTATGTCAACATCGCCGATTCGGGCGTCAAACTCAGCGCGCGCTACCTGGTGCGGGCACGTAATCGCCGCACGCTCCAGGACCAGTTCTGCCGTCATATTCTCGACATGTTCTCCAGGGAGTCCACGGTCGCCCTGGCGTATCCCTCACTGGCCCTCTACCGCCCGTACACCGACCCCCCGCCGCCTGTGTTGCACGGGGGTCCCGAAAAGAGCTAGATTTTTCAGGTAGTTGCCGTGCGCACACCCGGTCGGGGACGCGTGCGGCAACGGACTGCTGATGGCACATACGAGAGCGGCCGGAACGCGTTTCCGCATACGATTACCCCGCAAAGGCGGCACGGGCCTGACGGTCGCGCTGTTCCTGTTGGCCGTGCTGTTCGTCAGCTCGGCGCTGGTGTACCTGGCGGAGCACGGACGCAACGGCGGGTTCACCTCGTTTTTCGACAGTGTCTGGTGGACCGTGGTGACCGTTGCGACCGTGGGGTATGGTGACCGCGTGCCGGAGAGCACGGCCGGTCGCCTGGTAGCGATAGGGACCATGTTCGTGGGCGTGGCCATGATGGGGTTGGTCACGGGCCGCTTTGCCTCGTTTCTGATGGAGCGACAGATGAAAGAGCAGAAGGGGCTGATGAGCTACCAGGGGATGAAGGGGCACTTCATCATCTGCGGCTGGAAACAGGAGATGGGCACCGTGCTCCTGTCGATCCTCTCGAGCAACGCCGAGCTGCGCCCCGAGGACATCGTGCTGATAAACAAGGCCCCGCTCGAAGACCTCGACACGGTGCGCACCGACCCGCGGTTTGACGGGGTGCGGATTGTCTACGGCGATTTCATCGAGGAGCGCGACCTGCTGCGCGCCGGTATCCGCGGCGCCGACAAGGTACTCGTGCTTGCCGACTACCATACGCCCGGCAACCTGCAGCAGCTCGACTCCAAGACCGTGCTGGCGGTGATGACGATCAAGAACGTCAACCCGCGTGCGTACGTGTGCGCCGAGCTGCTCGACACGAAGTTCGAGAAGTACCTGCAGTTGTCGCACTGCGAGGAGATCCTGCTGTCGCGCGATTTCTCGCGCTCGATGCTCGCGTCGGCCTCGGCCGGCACGGGCCTGACGCATGTGATACGCGAGCTGCTCACCAAGGAAGAGGGCGGGTGGATAGAAACCTGCACGTTCCCCGACTCGTACGTGGGGAAGACCTACGGCGAGCTGCGCACGTATGTCGAACATGCCAACGCGGGGGCCCTGTTGATCGGCCTGCTCGAGAATACGGGCAATATCACCGAGCGGAAACGCGACGCGCTCGCGGAAGCGCAGAAGAACCCGGACATCTCGAAACTGGTGCCGGAGCTGAAATCGATCAAGTCCATCGAAGCGAACAAGCCGGTTATCAATCCTCGTACCGACTACCTCGTCGATCGCTACACGCGCGCGATTATCGTGCGCGGCGCACCGGCCCCGGCCAAGGAGGCAGTCAGTGCCTGAACAGACGATGGCGCCAGGATCGGTTGAGCATCACCTCAGCGAGACGGCCCTGTTCCGCGTGGTGGCCGAGGATACGCAGGCGCTCTCGGCGCTGGCCAAGCTCTGCCGCCGCGAGCACTTCGCCGCCGGCGACGTCGTGGTGCGTGAAGGCGACACGGGCGACAAGATGTACATCCTTGCGCAGGGGACGGTGGAGGTGCGCAAGCGCACCCCGCACGGCGAGTCGTACACGGTGAGCGAGCTGTCGCACACGGGCGAGAGTTTCTTCGGGGAGGTGGCGCTCATAGAGGACGACGTGCGGACCGCAACCGTGGTGTGCAAGAGCGACTGCGAGCTGTACGTGATGTCACGGCGGGAGTTCGTGGAACTCGGTGAGCGCGACCGGAAGCTCGGGCTCGTGGTCACGCGCCAGATCGCCCGCATTCTCTGCCACCGCCTTCGCAAGGCCAACGAGGACGTGGTAGCGCTGTTTGCAGCGCTGGTGGACGAAGTCGCGGAAAGCGGGGGACTTCGCCACACATGACACCGGGTACGCTCCGCGCGCTGCATCTCTGCCTGCTCTTCGATGCCTCGGCTGCCCTGCTCGCGGCCGAGGAACCGTCCCTCGCCGCTCCGCAGAATGTCCGCGCCGTTTTCACCGAGAAGAGTATCGACCTGACCTGGGATTCGGTCCCCGGCGCCACCGGCTACCACGTGTACACGTCCGCCGAGCCCGGCGTGCCGCTCACGGAGCGCCGCCGTGTCAACCAGCTGCTCGTCACCTCGGGCACGCATTTCACGTACATCTGGGATATCAGCAACGGCCAGCGCGTGCGCGGGGTCAAGGGCTACCGTCACTGCATCGTGCTCACCAGCGTGGCGCGGCAGGGCAGCGCCGAAACCCAGAGTGCGCCTTCACAGGAGATCAGCAACTGCTATTTCGAGGGGTTCAGCCGCATCGAGACACGTGCGGCGGTGGAGAAGGTGCTGCGGGACAGGCAGCAGACCGCACGGCTGCCGGTGAAGGAAGACGATGTGGAGCGCGAGAGCTTCGTCGCCTGCATGACGGGGCCGGTGGCGGAGCTGCAGAGACTGGTCCGCGACACCATCGATCCGCTCGAGACCGGCGCCTGCGCGCCCCTCTCCACCGTGCTGGTGCAGCTGCTGCTCGACTGCGGGATCAACGCGTGGAAAGTGGAAGGGACGTTCATCAAGGAGTACCACTCGTTCGTCATCGTGGCGGTTGACGGCGTTGAGTACGTGCTGGATGTCGCGGCTGACCAGTTCGTGCCGGACGTGGCGCCGGTGGTGGTGCCGCGCGACCTGTGTTTCCTTGACGAGGACGGCCGGCTCGCCGAACGCGGCACGCCCGTGTACACCGTGGGCAAGGTCTACTCGGCCGGCAACTCGCAGATAGTGGAGGGCGAACAGGGCGATTTGTACCGCTGGCTGCTTGCGCAGACCCGTGAGAACCTGAAGAAGAAGGCTGAAGCGGCGGCCAAGGCCAGGAGCAGCGCTGCGAAGAAGAAGCCGCCGAGGAAGAAATAGATCGCTTGCCGCACTCCGGGTGCATGCTATGGTCCACATACTCTCCAAGTTCCTCCCCATCCCCTTCTACCCGCTCGGGTTGAGTGTCGTGCTGCTTGCCGTGGCACTGGTGCTCCTGGGGCGGAGCAGGCGGCGCGCAGCAATGGCGCTTGTCTGCTGTGCCCTTGGCGTTCTCTATGCTTTCTCGCTGCCCGCCACGGCCTCGTTGGTTGCCGGACCGCTGGAACGTCGGCACTGGCCCCTGCACGAATACCCGCGCGTGTCGGCCGTGGTGCTGCTCGGCGGCGCGGGCGTGCCGGCCGCCGCACCACGAAGATTTCCCGAGACCAATATCTTCGGCGATCGCCTGATACACGCCGCGCGCGTGTTCCGCGACTCGCACGCCCCCTGGCTGATCTGCACCGGCGGCAAACTCGAGTTCGTGCATGCGATGGCCACCACCGAAGCGTACAACACCTCACGGCTGCTCATCGATGTGTTCGGGGTCGACAGCACCCGCGTGCTTCTCGCCGAGGGCTCGCGGAACACACGTGAGGACGCCCAGGAGGTGGTGCGCGTGCTGGGAGAGAAGGACGAGCGCTATGACGTGCTGCTGGTCACCAGCGCCGTCCACATGGACCGTGCGAGCAAGGTGTTCAGGAAGGCCGGGATCGGTACGCTCGAAGCGCCCACCGACTACATGACCGAGTGCGCATTCCAGTGGAAGCTGCTGAAGTTCCTGCCGTCAGCCGACGCGCTCCACGTGGTCGACCTCGCGCTGCACGAGTACTACGGACTCCTGGCCTACCGGGTACTGGGGTGGATCTGACTACCTCCTCACCACCAGCCTCGGATTCTCCATCATCCCCACCGGCACCAGGCAGTACTCGTCGCTCCACTCAGCCGGGTTCTGGAACTCCCACGGGCCGGTCCAGCCGGGCTTGAGAGTGGTCCGGTGAAGCGGGCCGTGGGAGTTGCGCCGATGCCCGGCAATCTCGATGCCGAGCGTGAGCGGCCCTCCGCTCACGTGTTCTGTTATGTCAACATCGTACGGCGGCCACCCTGCCACACCTGCCACCGCACCGTTTACCAGCACGCGCACCGCGGCACCCCTGAACGAAGGGACCTGCACCACGCAGCGCTCCCCCGTGCGCAGTTTCGGAGCGACTGTGGTCGTGTACGTCACGTGGCCCGAGTAGAACGGAAGGCCCTGCCGCACCCAGTTGCCGATGCGCAGCACCGCGGGGGGCGCGACAAGCGTGGTGTGCGTACCGCGCACCTGCACGCCGAATGTCCCCAGCAGGTAGACGATCTCCAGGCCCGGATGGTCTTCGCGGTAGTCACACTCGAGCACCAGTTCGTTGGCACCGATGCGCAGCGTGGACGGGTCGACGCGGAGCGTCTGGAGCGAGCGGTCCACCCACCAGCCGGCCGCGGTTTCGGGGTCGAGCACAACACCGTTGAGCGCCACGCGATAGAGCGCAGGCTTCTCGAGCCCGAGCAGGATTTCGCCGGAGGGGAGCCTGGCGACATCGAACGTGTAGCGGAGTGAAACAGGTACCGATCGAACGGTCACATGTTTCTCGCGCGCCCACGGCTGCACCATCTGGCCGCCGCGGTGACGAATGCCGAGGGCATCACGCACGACCGCGTCTGCTTTCAGTACGTCGAGCGGCGCCCGCTGAGATCTGCCGCGTACCGAGAGCCGCGGACGATCGAGGACGAGAACGTTGTGCTCGGAGAGCGCGATGTCCCACACCTTGCGGCGCAGCGTCTGGGTCCGGACCGTGCGACGCTGCGGCCGTGAGAGCAGTTTCTGCGAGCGCTTCGCGCGCGGCACCACGAACAGCCGCGATCCGAGGCGGGGCAGCGAAGTGCGTATGTGCCACTGTCCCTGTTTCTGCACGGCGTGCGCGGCAAACAGCTCGCCGGTGTGCGGGTCAAGCTCGACGGGTGCTCCCGCGCAGTCGCCGAACCCGCTGACTGTCACTTCCGGGAACTCGAGCGTGCGGTACTCCACGCGCGGGTCACCCACGACCCACTTCGGATTCACCTTCCGGTAGTCTTCACTGGTGTTCACCACGAACAGGTAGTAGTTGTCGCGGTCACGGCGGAGCAGGTGAAGGGCCGGGACGATCTCCGCCCCTTCGGGGCCGCGGATCGAGATGCGGCGCGCGTATGCACCCACCACGTCAGCCAGCGCCTGCCCCTTCGCCGGTGCACGCACGCAGCGCTTCGCCAGCGTACGCGCCGCACCCGATTTGGTCGCATCCACCAGCGGCGATGCCTGGCCTGCCTGCACCACCACCCCGCCGGCATCGATGAACCTGTTGAGCAGCCGCACCGTGGTCGAGCGGATCGTGTGCAGGGGCGGGACCACCACCACTTTGTACGACGCCTTGCGGACCGCGAACTGTGTCCCCTCGGCGCCCGAGCGCACGCGCCCGTGGCGCGACAGGATATCCTCGTCACCGTAGTCGAAGTCGAGGTTGGCGGCGAGCAGCGTGCTGCGCAGATCGACAATCATGCGGTTCAGCGCGTTGGCTTCACGACTCTTCGGCCACCGCTTGCGCACGTGCAGCCACATGCTCTCGACAGGGTGGATCACCAGGATGTCGCGTACCTCTTCACCGCGTGTTGTTGCTGCACCCACCCGTCCGAAGTAGTCTTCGACATGGGGATAGAGCTCCCACCAGGGCGACTGGTAGAATATCCCCGCGGGATAGTCGCGCTTGGCCTGTCCGAGCATGGTATACCAGGACAGGTGCTGGCAGCGAAGGTTGATGCCGAGCGCGGCCTGCCAGTCGCCCAGCGCCTTGTGTCCCTCAAACGGGAAATCCCAGCCCGTGCATCCGTACGTCTCAGTGAGCCGCCACCGGCGGCCGAACTGGTGTGCGACCGAGCTGACCGCCTTGGCCGTGTCGTACTCGCGGTTGGTTTCGCACAGCAGGTCCATACCCGGGGCCTGCATGTACTCGTAGTGGCGCAGCGTGCTGCCGACCACCGTGGTCTGGCTGCTCAGCATCTCTTCGGAGAGCATGTGCCCGGTGAACTGCAGACGGTTCTTCCCGCACCACTCCCCTATCTGACGCGAGAACGACGTCACGAAGAGGTGCGTGATACAGTCGACGAAGTGGTAGCGCACCTGCGCTGTCCTTGGATCGTCGGTGTCGAAGAACAGCGCGGGAAGGTGGTCGGTGAGGTTGTAGCCGTAGCGGCGGCGGAACACCGCGGGGAGCGCACCGGTCCAGGGCACACTGGTGGTGAGTTCGCCCTCGGCCCCGAACAACCGCCCGTAGTTGGGCTCATCGGTGAATACCCCCGGGATCGCCTTGCCGAACTCGGCGCCGTTGTTCCTGCGGTAGGCTTCATGGGTGACACGGATGAACTCCCTGACCGCCTTGGGATTGAGCGTGTCGAGGTAGGTCTGGTCGTTGTACCAGGCACTGGGCCTGCTCACTTCGACGCGGAACCGAAGGACGGTGCGGCCGGTGCCAACCGAGACCGGTTTGCCCGAGGGGTGCACGAGGACATCCGAGGCCGACGTGCCCGTGAGCTTCGCCGAGAACAGCGCGATCGTGTCGGCTGTCCGCGGGTTCTTCGTGCCCGCCGGAAGCTCGTCGAGTTTCAGCGAGCGCATCCGGTACGCCGGGTTCTTCGTCACCAGGCCGCCGGCCGCTCCCGAGGGCCACCGGTCCTCGTCGTACAGCCACGCCTCCATCTTCTGCTTCTTCGCTTCATCCACGCACGCGTCCACGCACGCAAACCAGTCCTTTGAGAGGTAGCCGGTGTCGAGACCCACGCGGGAGTGCATGAAG
>CAZJJT010000035.1:0-17123 GCA_964546395.1 uncultured Fibrobacterota bacterium | reverse complement strand
AGACGAAGCTGCGTGAGCAGCTGAGACCATCCCAGTTGAGCACCTGACATCCCCCGTGCTCGTAGCCCCAGCTGACCCCGCACCTGGCGCTCCCGAACCCCAGGTTGTTCATGACCAGGTTGCCGCTGGGAGAAAGCGCGGGATTACAGCCGCCATCGATGGTCGAGTAGGTCTGGTTGACAAGATCGATGCGGTGGACGGTCCAGTTCATGGTGGCAACGACATGAGTGGCGGTGCTGTCAAACGCACCCCAGAAGAACCCCTCGGTACCGCTGGGGGGTTCGTAGACCAGTTCGGGTGCGGCGGTGCTCCCGAGCTGTGCCCGGAATACGCCACGCCCCGATTTCACCCGCTGTACCCAGTAGAACCAGTCGCCGTCTCCCGTGCGGATCCAGAACAGTGCAGGATGGGCGGCCGGCCACCACCCCCAGTCGGCCGGCGGGTTCATGTCGACCGCAATCCCCGTATTGACCGGTGCTCCCGAACCATCCGTTCTCATGGTAAAAATCGTGTCGGGGGGATTCTGCGTTATCGAACGGTCAAGGTTCTGGCCCGAGACGAATGCCACCCGGTCGCCCTCGGGGGAGAAGCAGGGACCGAAGCATTCACGGCTGGCCAGTGTGACCTTCTGCAGTGAAGGGATATCGATGAGAACCAGGTTGCCGGCATTCCAGTTGCCTGCGTCGGATCCCTGCCGCAGCGTGAGGGCAATCACCCGCCCCTGCTTGATTGCCGCCGGCGTGACCGACACCGCACAACACACTGCCAGTATCACCGCCCCCGTGGTCGCACGCATAGTCCCCCCCATGGAAACGTCTTGTACCCCTGTACCTCCAAAAGTAGTGTGCATTGGGCGTGATATAGTACCATTTCATCGCATTTCTGTGCAATTTCGTCGCCGGTGGAGTACATTGTACGCCCGGGAGGCGTGCGACAATGCCCACGGCCGCGCCGAGAGCGTACTACCAGACCATCGCCCAGTTCCGCGATTTCGACAAGGCGTTCCCGGTCCATCGTCTCAACTGGCTCGTGCCGGACAAGGCCAAGGAGTACCTCCACTACCACAACGGACTGGAGTTTGGTCTATGTCGCAGCGGGCAAGGCATCTTCGTCATTGCAGACAAGGTGCGTCCGTTCCGTACGGGAGATGTGAGCATTATCGACTCCAGTGAGCGTCACTTTGCGCAGAGCGTTCCCGGGGTCCAGAGTGACTGGACGTGGGCGCAGATGGACGTGATCGGGCTGTTGGCGCCTCTCTGTCGAGACATGGATGTCGTTGACCCGTCGTATCTCCGCGGTCCTTCGTTCCCCAACGTGTTCTCAGCGGATCGTGACGCACTCCTGTGCGGCCTCGTGCGGCGTTTCTTTGAGGAAGTGTGGGGGAACAGGCCGCTGCGTGAGCTTCGCGTGCGCACGATCGTGCTCGATATCATGCTGGAACTTCGTCGCATGAAGAGTGTGCTTGCACTCTGTCCGGCCAGGCGCTCCCCGAGATCTGCCGAACGCATTGCTCCGGCCCTGGAATACGTTGCTGCCAACTACGGCACCGAGGTGCGTGTCGAGACTCTGGCACACTGCTGTGCCCTGGGGCTGACACAGTTCCGTCGGCTGTTTGCCGACGAGATCGGCAAGTCGCCGAAGCGCTACCTGACCGAGATGCGCGTGGGCATGGCCTGCGCCATGCTCAAGGAGTCCTCGATGCCCGTGGCCCGCATTGCCGCCGAGTGCGGCTTTGCCACACTCTCATCATTCAACCGGGCCTTCCGGTCGGTCACTCGGACCACGCCACGGGACTGGCGACGAGCTACTCCTGCGCCGGCAGACTGAACAGCGGTCGCCAGTACTGCGGCCAGGATAGCTGGCTCCATGGTTGTGGCCTTCCCTCAAGTGCGGGTGCCGCCCGGGTGGTGTACGGCAGGCATGCGCGCGAGACAGGGGAATGGTCCAGGCCATGAGTACGAACGCTTTCGTAGAAAACTGTTGACATACGAAGGATTTCGTAGTATACTACGGGCAAGAGCGATCGCTGCTGTTCTGCGGCACGGAATGACTCACACACGCGAAGGGCACATGGTGCAGCCCGCCGGGGTTGCCCTCTTGTACTGGAGAACCGTATGAAGACTACAGCCAAATCAGCTACTGCAATCGCCGTACTCGGTACCGCACTGACAACAGCACTCCTCGTCGGTCAGGCACACAGCGCACAGGCTTCCGTCCCCGCCGTGGTTGGGCGTGCAAGCTCTGCACCCGAGTTCAGCAAGGGTGGTGAACTCTCTGGGGCCCGGAGCAAGGCCAGTATCATGAATGTGATCATGCGGGAGCTGCCGGCTCTGCGGGAACTGTACAACTCCTACCTGAAAACTCCGGAAGCGGCAGACCTGGAAGGCAAGGTGACCGTGAAGTTCGCAGTCGATGAGCATGGGGCGGTCATCTTCTCCGGAGTGGTGCAGTCCACAACCGGGAACCCGGGGTTCGACGGCGCAGTGGTGGCCACGGTGGGCACCTGGTCTTTCGGCGGTATCGACAAGCCGGGCGATGTTACCGAGGTGGTCTATCCATTCGTATTCTCGCAGTAGCCCAAGGCGGGGATCGTCGTGCAGGAAGATTGTAACACTCACGCACTTCTGTTCGTCCTTGTTGGGCGCCAACGGCGCTGCCGCATTCTGGGCGATACTGCGGGCAGATGTGGGTTGAGCCGCCACGGTCGAGGCCCCTTGCGAAACCGCGCGGCGATGGCGATATTCTCAAGACACACCAGCCAACAGAAACCACGGTGCATCGACGCACATCACACCGCCCAGTGGAGAACCACCCGTGACAGCGCACCTGCGGCGTACGCTCAGAAGACTGGCAGTATGTTCCTCTGTAGTCGCCATTACCGCGACCATACGCTGCAGTGACGATACCGACAAAGGGTCCGGCCCTCCCGCGCCGCCCGACCCGTACGCCGCGATGGTGCTGGTCAGTTCCGCCATGCACCCCGTCTGGCTCGGTTCGTGGCCCGATGAGTATTCGCGGTTCGACGAGCAGCCACCCATGGGGGTGGCATTCCGCTACGATTTCCGGATGGATACCACCGAAGTGACGGTCGGCCAGTACCGCACGATCATGGGCCTGCTGCCCCGGGCCTACGGGAGCATCCTGCCCGATGAAGACCTTCCGGTATGCAATGTCACGTGGTACGACGCCGTGCTGTTCTGCAACGCGCGCAGCAAGGCTGTGGGTCTCGACAGCGTGTACACGTACGCGAGCCGCGACACGGCCCCTGACGGGACTGTGATCGGCCTGCTCAACCTGCAGGTGCGCTACGACCGCGAGGGCTACCGCCTTCCCACCGAGGCCGAATGGGTCTACGCGGCCCAGGGGAGCGACACGAGCCGGTTCGTGTGGGGTGACTCGGCCGACGGTGCCCTCGCCGAGCGATACGCCTGGTATTCCGCGAACTCCGCGAACACGCTGCACGCGGTGGCACGGAAGGAGCCGGTGGGAGCCGGCCTCTACGACCTCCTGGGCAACGCACTCGAGTGGCTCAACGACGTGAAGGTGGCCTACTCGGATACCCCACGCGTCGACTATGTCGGCCCCGATGAGTACGACGGGTGCGAGCACGTGGTGAAAGGCGGGAGCCATGTCCACGGTATCGAGTTCCTGCGGACTGCCGCACGGAGCGACAACTACGAGTCGCCAGCCAACAAACTCACGCGCTACCTCGGGTTCCGGTGTGCGCTGGGCCCGATTGCCGAACCCACCTTCGGTGTGTCGCCTGCCTGGCAGGACACGCTGTCAGTCGTGTTTTCCTCGGTGCGCGGACTGAGCGGCATCACCTCCTCGCCTCTGGCGAAGCTGGTATACGTGAATCGCTGCGCGGACGGCAGGATGCTCGGGCTCACCGATTTCACCGTGGCCCCGCCCGTGACGAGGGAGTACCGTCACAGCACCTCCTGCTACCTCCCGACCGTATCGCCGGACGGCAACTGGGTGGCGTACTGCACCAGCGGTGAAGGGCAATCGGGGCCGTCCGAAGTGCTCGTGCACCGTCTCGACAGTGCGGGGAGCGGGCTGTTCCGTCTGTCGGACAACCCGGCATACGTGCCGCGGTGGTGGGTGGACCCCGACACGCGTGACACGTTCATCGTGTACGCTTCCTCGACGGTGCTGAACAGCAGCGCGGAGTGGACAACCGGGCGCACGCGCATGGTGAAGGCGGCGGGGGGGGGCGAGGCCGGTACCCCGGTCGGTGTGGAAGCGCAGGGGAGTTGGCACGGTGGCTTGTCGGCCGACGGGCGCTACATCACTACCGGCTACCCCTACCTGTTGATGAAGGACCGGACGAGCGGTGAGGTCCGCACGTTGTTCACGGGGCCCGCCAATGGCAAGCCCGCCGGTGACACGTCGCAGGTGTGCAACGTGTCGATCTGCCAGGCACCGGGCATGGGTGACCGAGCCCTGCACCTGGACTTCGGGTCGGGTGGCGCGGTGAGCACGCTCACGGGCACGAGCTACGGGATGCACGAGTGCCTGTTTGTGACCACCTATGCCGGCTCAACGACACACGCGATCCCGTGCCCGATCCAGTCTCCGGGCTTCCGCTGGGACCATCCCGAATGGTCCAACGACCCCGGCTTCGCGGTTGCGGGTCTGGAGGTGCCCGGCGGCACGCATCCCGTAGTGGTCCTGTTCGACCTGCGGAGATCGATCCCCATGCTCGCGCCGGTAACGGCGTACGCAAACGCCGACCTGTGGCACCCGTACCTGTGGGTAAGCCCGGACTCGCTTCCGGTGAGTCCCTCCCTGGCCCTCGACAGTCTGGCCATGTATTGGGCCAGCCCCTCGTACAGCGACCACCTGCCCGTGCTGGCCCGGAAGGCGATGCTTGTGTGGACGCAGCGGGATTCGCTGGAGGTGGTATTCATCGGCAGCTCGCAGGTCTACCACGGGATCGACCCGCGTGTGGTCACGGTTGGCAACGCGTGGGTCGTGGCATGGGGGGGCTCAACCCCCGAGGGCATGGACGTCTTTGCGCGTGACTATGTCGGTGCGCTGTGTCCCAATGTCAAGGCGGTGGTCACCAATCTCGTGCCGGCATTCATGTGCATGACACCTGAAAGCCAGTGGTATCAACGGGACAGCGTGTTCATGCAGTCGGTTGGGTACACGTATGACCGCAACCACAATTTCTGGCGGGACAGCATGCCGCTTGGCCTGGTGGAGCGCGTGCTGCGTGCCCCGGTGGGCTACGGTGAGGAGAGCGATCCGCTGCGCGGCTTCCACGCTTCGGAGTGCAAGTCGTGGGGGGCACCGGTGCAGGTTGCCGGCGCTGATGACTGGACCACCGCGGACACGCAATATGTCCGGCGACTCGGCGAGATGACCGCGGTTGCCGACTCGCTGGCCGCGCGGCAGATACACTGGCTGGTGGTGGCGTTCCCGGTCGCGATCGCCTACCGGGTCACGCCCTACTATGGTCGGTACGGCCCTACGCGGGTGGTGGCCGACAGCATCGTCGCCGACATGCGCCGACTCGAAGTGGCCAACCCGTTCTTCCATTTCTACGATGCGAACATGAACGGCTACCACGACTACCCGCCCAGCGAGGCGTTCGACGACGACCACCTGTGCCACGTGGGGGCGGCCAAGTTGACCGCGCGCATCGACAGCGTGCTGCAGACCGTGCTGCCGTAGCTGACGGGGACACACCAACCAACAGGAGCCACGATGCACCGACGCGCAGCGCACCTTCTTGCACTGGTTACTCTCACGCTGGGCCTCAGTGCTGCCCTTGCCCAGCGTGGTCGAGGAGACGATGCTCCCACCGAGGAACTCCGCACCTCGTCGCTCACCGAACGGCTTGCCGCAACCGGCAAGACCGGGATCGTGCAGTTGCTCATCTCGGTCTCGGTTGTGGCATTCGCGCTGGAGCGCGCCGTACACCTGCGGCGCAGACACGTGAGCCCGGCAGGGTTCCATACGCGGGCGATCGAACTCTGGCGCCAGGGCAAACATGACGAACTCGACGTGCACTGCACGCTCCACCCCAGCACGCTGGCGCGAGTCACGGCCCTTCTGTTCAAGCACCGCGACGCTCCCATGGAGAAGGTGTCGGTGCTTGCGGGCGACCTCGCTTCGCGCGAGATGAAACTGCACCTGCAGCGCGCGTACCCGCTGGCGGTTGCCGCGACGGTAAGCCCGCTGCTGGGGCTGTTTGGGACGGTGTACGGGATGGTGGGCGCGTTCGAAGCGGTTGCGCTCTCGGGCGACCTGGGCAATGCGGCGGTGATGGCCGACAGCATTTCCTATGCGCTCATGACCACGGTCGTGGGTCTGTTCGTCGGGATACCGGCGCTGGTGCTGTATCACGCATTCCGCATGAAAACGAACCTGCTGGCGATTGCACTCGAAGAGCAGTCGAGTGAGATGGTTGCGGAGGTGTTCATGCCGCAGGGGGCCGGCGATGCGCATCGAGCTTGAGGATGACGGGGTGCTCGGTATCGACCTGGCGCCGCTCATCGACTGCATGTTCCTGCTCCTCATCTTCTTCCTGGTGGCCACTACACTCAAGAAACAGCAGGAGCAGGCAGAGAAGCCGTTTGTGAAGGAGCAGACGGAGAGCGCGCAGGAACTCCGCATCACGCTCCCCGACGCTGCCATCTCGGCAGGCGAGGACCGCAGTGCCTTCCCGATATTCATCCAGATTGACAGGAACGGGCGGTTCGGCGAGGACGGCAGGATTCTCACACGACGCGAACTGCACGATCGGGTGCGCGAGATTGCGCGGGTGGAGAAGCGCAGACACGTACGGCTTGAGGTCGACCGCAACGCCCCAAGCTCGCGGCTGATAGAACTGCTCGACCTGCTGAGCTACGAAGGTGTGAGCAACTACGGAATCCAGACGTTGCCGTTGAAGGCCAAGTACCCTGCTGTCATTCCCGATGTATACCCGCCACCCGGAGAAGCGCCACTCCAATGAAGAAGTGGTTCGCATACTCCGTGCTTATCCACGCGGTGCTGGCAGCGGCAATTGCCGCGTTTGCCGCACGCGGTAGAATGGTTCTGGGGCACTACGGCGAGGCCGCGGCGCTGGCACGGACGCAGGCGGCCGACTCCAGCGGCGCTGTGTCCGACAGCATGGCCCACACCGACAGCGCGTTTGCCGAGGGCCTCGAGGCCCTGCACGAGTGTGCCGGTGAGATCGTGCGCACCCGCAACCGCCGGGCATACCAGTACCACAAGCTGCAGCGCGACATGCGCGCGGTGTATCCGGCGCTGCTGGACTCGACCCACGCGCGTGCGCTGCGGGCCGGCAGACGGGCCGCACAGGCGGCCTCCCGCGCACTCGAGTCGGCGCAGTCTTCGCGTGACGTGCTGCGCACGGCCGACAGCCTTCTGCGGGCACAAAGCTACCTGCGTGCGACCGACTACTGCTCAGCCAGTGTGACGCTGGCCATGCAGACAGAGACTGACCGCAGGGCTGCAACGGAGTCGCTCGGCGAGCAGCGCGACGCGCTCGAGCAGTTCAGACAGGCCCTGTCGTGGCTGGAGAACGACACATTGCAGCAGCGGACAGAGGAGCTCGTGGAGCGAACAGAGCGGAGTAAGCGGAGACTGGCTCAGTTGCGGAGGTGGACCGCCGAACAGCTCAGAGGGAGCCGACGGCTGAACGAGCGAATGCAGAAGGCTGAAGGGCAGGCGAAGCCGCCGGGGATGCTCGAACGGTGGCTGATTGAGAGGGAGTTCGCCCGGGCTGAGAAGGCCGGGGATCCCCCGGTGCAGCCGGGGGAGGTGTATGGCCACGCCGCAGAAGACTCCTTGACCCTCGAGCGTCTGCTCGCGGCAGCCCGCCAGGTGCGTCGCAGCGGGACCTTTGCCGACACGCTGTTTGGCCAGACCCGATTGTTTGACCCCATTGCCTATGACGCGGACAGCATCGGGGAGGCCCTCGAGGCGGCGTATCTGCAGGCCCAGTCCATCGACTCGGTGTATCGTGAGGCCCGCGCGCTGGGCCGTGCGCTGCTGGATGAGGTGCCCTTTGACGAAGCACTCGGACGCGAGGGCAACTCGGGACAAGACTCGGCGAAGACTGGCGCCAACAGGATCGGTGTGCAGCAGATTGACACGAGTCACTTCGCCGATCTGCTCCAGACCCTCGCGGACATGCAGCAGGCGCCTTCGTGGGATACCACGGTCAGGGACACAAGCCCCCTGCCGGAGTGGGAGTATGCCCGGGGTCCCGAGGTGGACACGGTGCGCATATCGCTGAACATCGACGAAGCCACCATGAAGAAGATCGTGGACTCGCTGTACAAGATCACGGGAACGGTGTTTCACGACATGGACATCACCGGGCGGGTGAGGGACACGGTCGACATCCCGTACCGCGTCGACCCGAAGCAGCTGGAGATGCTGCGGCGCGTGTTTCCGCCGGACAGCGAGGTGGCGCAGGCAGGCAGCCCCAGCACGGGGAGTGCTAAGAGGAAGGAAGGGGAGGGGAAGGCGGGCCAGCTGGTGTTCAAGCTGTTTCCCGGGGTGAAATCGGTGAGCAAGTCGCGTGCGGTGTACTGCACGCGTGCCATCCTGTTCGCCAGCAGTGTGTCGCGCGGGATGGGGAACAGCCGCGGCGTGCTCCCGACCAACGAGGACGAAGATCGGCGGAAACTGAAGGTAAACCTGGACCGCGTGCTGCGTGAGGTCGACACGAAGCGCCGGTCTCTCGACTCAGCCGAGCGGAAGCTCACGGGAAGCCGTGCAGGTCTGCGAGGCATGGTGGAGCGGCGACGTACCGGGTTTGCGAACACGCGGCCGGTCAGCTACTTCGCGAAGAGCGACCGGCGTCCGCGCGTGGATCTCACGCGGCCGGGGCCCGATGGGTACGGCGTCGCGTCGGACCGTTCAGCACCCGAACCCATGGCCCTGCACCTCAGGTCGGAGGGGCGAGGTGCGCAGGACTACAAGCCAAACGGGTTCAAACTGGTGCTGAAGGGGGGAACGCCGGCCGAGTGGTTCTACATTCCCTCGTGGTATATCTGCGGGCCCTTTCCCAACCCGCGCCGCGTCAACATGCACAAGCGTTTCCCGCCCGAGTTCGGTGTGGACCTGGACGCCGTGTATGCCGGCAAACGCGGCGAACCGGTCCGGTGGGAGTACTGCTCTTCGTATGACTACCGGGTCATTGAGTTCCTGCAGCACGAAGAGTACTCGGTCTACTACTACTTCGCCCGTCTCTGGTCGGAGAAGGCTACCAAGGTATGGCTCTCGATGGGCAGCGACGACCGCGCGGATGTGTGGCTCAACAACGAGCCTGTCTGGCGGAGTATCGATTCGCTGAAGCCCTGGATTGTCGATGAGTTTGTCCGGCGCGTGCAGTTGAAGCAGGGAGACAATGCCATACTCGTACGCTCAGAGAACGGCTGGATCGGGGGGCTGTTCTCGTTGCTGATTGGTACGGGGGAGTGAGCGGCCCCTCATCGCCCTGCTCGTACCTCCACGGTCTGCTGTCCCACGCTTTCTCCCGGTCCAGCGCGCAGCCACACTCCCTCGGTGAGCTTCGCAAACACCGTCTCGGGTGTCCATTTATCCCGCGCACAGCGACCATGACCACCGCCCCCGGCGCTGCCCTGAGCAGCGCTCCCAGCTGTCACCGGCTTCGGGGGCTGCAGTTGGGGCTCGCCCACTTGCCTCTGACACGCCCCGACAGACAGGGCCGCTACCGCAACCAGCACCGCTCTGCAGCCGCCGTACCTCAGACAAGCACTCCCTTTCCGAGGTGTTGGGACGAAGCACAACGTCGCCGTCGACTGTCGGTACTGACACGGTGGTAGTTTTGGGCCATGGACGTGCCCTGCATGTCAACTCGCAGGTTCGGCGTGGCGGCGGTGCTCTTCGCACTTTGTGCCGTGGTTGCGCAGACACGGTCGTCGGAGTCCTCGCACAGCCCGGCCTACCTGCTCGATCAGCCCAACGGCCTGCAGATTGAGCTCACCATTGACTACATGCCGTCGTGGCGAGTCCTGGAAGGCGTGGTAGGCCCACAGCCTGTCCGTGCGGTCTGCCCGACGGTGCACGTGCCCCTGCTGCGACCACCGCTCATTGTGGCAGCTGTACGCTGCTGTCTCCTGTATCACCCGGCTGCCGGTTTCGCGGACCCGGCATGCCACTTCTGCCACCGGCTCTCGGGCCGGGCCCCCGCTGACGACCCAGCGCTCTCCTAGCCAGCAACCTGCAGTACATGCCACCGTGCCGGCGCCAATGCGCCCGCACGACCACTGCTGACAACTGGAGACATCATGACGGTACCCGCAACACGCGAAAAGCTTAGACGGTTGTACGGACGACTCACCGGGTCTGCCACCGAGTATGACACGACAGCCTACCACCAAACCATCCGCACCATCGCCCAACGCGCTTCAGTGCTTGCCGCTGCCAGCACAGACGACCTGGACACCGCGGCCCGCAGCCTGCGGATGCGTGCGGCCACAGAGCCGCTCGACAACCTGCTGGTCGACACGTACGCGCTGGTGTTCGAGGCCGTGCGCCGGAGCCTGGGGGTGGTGCCGTTCGAGTGCCAGCTGGCAGCCGCCGCTGCAATGCACAGGGGCCGGTTGGCGCAGATGCAGACGGGTGAGGGCAAAACCCTCGCAGCGGTCTTCCCTGTCGCCCTTGCTGCGCTGTCCGGACACGGCGTTCACATCCTCACCTTCAACGACTACCTCGCCCGCCGCGACGCCGCGTGGATGGGGCCGGTCTACGCATGTCTCGGGTTGTCGGTGGGATGCGTGCAGGAGGGCATGGGCACACCTGAGCGGCAAGCCGCCTACCGCTGCGATGTCACCTATCTGACAGCGCGCGAGTCCGGTTTCGACTATCTGCGCGACTCGCTCTGTCACGACACCGGGCGGTGCGTGCACCGCCCGCTGAACTTCGCTGTTATCGATGAGGCAGACTCGATACTGATAGACGAGTCGCGGGTACCCCTGGTCATAGCCGGGGCGGATGAGGAGTTTCTGGTGCATGTTCACGAGGCCGACCGGGCCGTGCAGGCCCTTGTCGAGCAAGACCACTTCGGCTTCGATGAGTACCGGCGCAACGTGTTCCTCACCGAACCGGGAATCGAGTACCTGGAGGAACGCCTGTCGTGCGGCAACCTGTATGACACGCGCAACGCCGGGCTCCTCGGTTGTGTCCAGCACGCACTGCACGCGCGCCACCTGCTCGCCCGCGACCGTGACTACATCGTACGCAACGGCGAGGTCCAGCTGGTGGATGAGTTTACGGGACGCGTTGCCGACCGGCGCCGCTGGCCCGACGGGCTGCACGCAGCGGTCGAGGCCAAGGAGCACTGTGTGGTCCACTCGCGCGGCCGGATCCTCAACAGCATTCCCCTGCAGCACTTCCTTCAGCAGTACCCGAAGCTGGCCGGGATGAGCGCCACAGCGCTGCCGGCTGAGCGCGAGCTGCAGGAGTGCTACGGCCTCGCGGTGACGGTTGTCGAGCCGAACCGGCCCTCGCAGCGTGTGGACCACACCGATGTCCTCTTTGCCACGAGAACGGCAAAGCTCGAGGCGCTGATGGTGGAGCTACTCGAGGTGCATGCTACGGGCCGTCCCGTACTCGTGGGCACACAGACAGTGAAGGAATCGGTGGAACTCGCGTCGGCCCTGCAGGCACACGGCGTGCCGTGCAGAGTCCTCAACGCACGGGACGACGAGCACGAAGCGGAGATCGTGGCAGAGGCCGGTCGCATGAGCGCCGTCACCATCTCCACCAACATGGCAGGCCGCGGCACGGATATCAGGCTTGGCGGGACCGATGAGTGTGAGCGTGGCCCGGTGGTGGACCTGGGCGGGCTGTATGTCATCGGCACTGCCCGCTACGAAAGCAAGCGGATCGACAACCAGCTCCGCGGCAGAGCCGGACGGCAGGGAGACCCCGGCTCATCGCGCTTCTTCCTGAGCCTCGAGGATGACCTGTTCCAGAAGTACCGCCTGCACGAACTCCTGCCCCCCTCGTTCCGCCCCGACGGCACACAGGCGATAGCCGACCGGCATGTCATGGCCGAAGTAGACCGGGTGCAGAGGATTGTCGAAGGGCAGAACACGGACCTGAAGACTATGCTCTGCAGGTACACCCTTGTTCTGGAGCAACAGCGGGCTGTCGTGCAAGAGCGGCGCACGGCAGTGCTGGAGACCAGCCATGCACGGGACCTTCTCGCGACACATCACGCGCAACTCTCCAGCGCACTGGCCGCGCGTGTCAGCGATGCCGAGCTGGCGGCAGCATGCCGACAGGTTGCCCTCGGCTGCATCGATGAGCACTGGTCACACTACCTTGCCGCTATCGCTGATATCCGCGACAGCATTCACCTGCGGCGGTTCGGCGGCCAGGAGCCGCTGTACGAGTTCCGCAAGCTCTCACTCGAACTCTTCTCTCGGCTGCTCCCGGCTGCCGAAGAGGACACCATAGCAGCGCTGGGCAGGATGCGGCTGGTTGACGGCTCGTTGGACCTTGGGGATGCACTGCCGAGCCGTCCGAGTGCGACGTGGACTTACCAGGTGAACGACGACCCCTCTGAGCAGAAGTTTGCGCTGCAGCTGGGGAGCAGCGTAGGCCTTTCGGCCTGGGCCGCCCTGCTCTGGCCTTTCACGGCCCTGTTGTACCTTGTTAAGCGACTCTCGCGGTTGCGCAGGACCGACTCCGCCCGTCATGGCTCGGCCCCATAGCGGCGCTGCAGGGCTCGTGCACGGACATTGCCCTATCAGCCAGATTCTGGGATCGTGTTTGCACGGCAGTCGGGTGACACTCCATACTCGTACGCTCGGAGAACGGCTGGATCGGGGGGCTGTTCTCGTTGCTGATTGGTACGGGGGAGTGAGCGGCCGCCCAGCCCCTCTACTTCCTCACCGTAGCAGTGTATGTGGCACCCGGCTCAACGGTGAAACCGGCATGGACCATGGCGGGTCGGCCAGGCGTCACGTGCGTCGTGTTCGCGGCCACCCATAGGCCGTTGCGGTCGACGACGTACGCCCGTACGTCCCCGAGCGTCGCCTGCCCCATCAGCGTCGAGTCACATGCGAACCCGAATACCATGGCCGGGCCGCTGAATGCCTGACGGAATCGGACTGCGATAGAGACGATTGCCAGCGAGTCAGGCGCCACAAGACCCTCGATCAGCTCCAGTGTGTCCCGGTTCTGCCCCAAGGTCCATGTGCCTGGGTACCACAGGGCGAACGCGCTGTCGAACGCGAAGACCGTGTCGCCCACCGTCGAACTGAAGTAGACGATCGGCTCGGATGCCGGCTCGCCCTGCAGCCACACCTCAAGCACCGTGGCCCGTGAGGTCGTACCGTCGAGGCAGCGAGTCCACAGCGCGACATGAGCCACGGTACCCGCAAGTACCGCGGGCGGCACAGCGATATCCGTTGTGTCCACGGGCTGTGTCAGCGGCTGCCAGGTGTCGGGCAGCGTACTGACCGAGGCTCGAGTAGGACCGATGGCGTAGCCGAACATGCTCTGGCTGTCAAGCGCCATCGCACTGTCGAGGCACGACCACACCACGCGGACTACGCTTGCCAGCGAGTCAAACGAGAACCCGGTCACATGCACGCCAGAGCAGTCGCTGACACGGGTCATGCAATGGGTGCAACTCGTGTCGGCAGTCGCGGTCCACCGTCCACGCACCTTGGCCTGTGCGGCAAAGTAGTACCAGGTGCCCGGGCTCAGGCCGGTTACCACATGCTCGGTCACGTCGCCACCCAGAACCGCAACGGGGAAACTCGTTGCGGGGTCATAGACCCCCGCCGGGAATGCGGAGAGGCCGCATATCACCCGGACGCTGTCGATCCGGCCGGCAGGGGTGTCGGCGTAGGTCCAGAACAGCCGGATGGATGACTCGTCAAGCTCTCCGCACGACAGCAGGACAGGGTTGGCCACTGCCGAGGCTACCTGCACGCCCAACGCTGCAGTTGCCCATCCTGTCCCGACGGCGCGCGCGGAGACGAACACGGAGCAGACTCCCTCCTGCGGGCGAGAGAAGTCGAGTGTGTCGACGAACGGCTCGTGGGCCACGCCAATGGCACGCACCACCGAGTCGCGTGAGCCGACCGCCCACACCAGTGAGTCAACCACGCATGCCCTGCAGTGGACCTCGACCGCAATGGGTGCGGACTCGTCGATGAGCAGTTGCCCGGGGGTCACGAGCCACTTGAGGATCGGCCACAGGATGCCCGGCCCGGCTACATCCACTGCCACAGCCGCCGAGAACTCCACGCTCTGGTTGCGGAGGCTGTCCTGTGTTCTCAGGCGGTACCAGAGCCGGAACTGCGCGGTGTCCGCAGGGCTGGTGAACACGGTGTCCACGTAGAACGTATCGTGAACGGCCACCGTTGTTATCAACTCGGGGGTGGCGTTGGCGGAGTCGTTGCGGTACACGAGGTAGGAAGGGCCGGTGACGTTCTTGACGGGGTCCCAACTCAGGGTGACCGTGCCGGCCCCGGTGTCGGCACGTACCGTGAGTCCGGTTGGCGCGACGAGGGTCTGCAGAGGCAACTCGACGGACGTTGTTGCCGTATCGTTGCGCCCCGACAGCACACAGAGCACTGTATCGAGAGGGGCATAGTCGTCCAGCCAGCTGAGTATCCGCACCCGGTAGCACCCCTCGGGAACTGGGCCGAATGTGAGCATGCCAGTTGAGTCGCACCCGAAGATCACAGCGGAGCCGAGCACCACGGCCAGAACAGTCCGGGGGTCATCGGCGCCGCGCAGCACGACCGTGCAGCTGATGCTGCCGGGTGCGCGAAGGGTATCGGTTCCCACGTCGGTGAGACCCCCGTCGACTACGAGTACCGAGTCGCGGAACGCTCCCGCAGAGTCGAGTTGCCCCCACACGGTGTAGTAGCCGCCCGGCAGCGAGTCGAAGGAGTAGTTGCCGGAGGGACCGGTGAGCGCGGTGTAGCGCTCTATGCCGGTACCCGGGGGAGGCCAGGCAGCGGCCTCGGCCGCGACGAACTCGACCAGCGCCCCGTCGGCCGCACTACCGTCCCCGAGTACCAGTCGGCCCACCACCGACGCGTTGCCGGTCTGTGAACCGTTGCCGGCACTGGCGGTGTCACCTGCACAGCGTAGCAGCGTCGCAAGAGCAAGTGTGGTCAACCCCAGGAACAACGCTGCACGGGCGTTCATGTGGCACTCCTTGGTTTGCTGCACCGCGATACGGGGAACAAGTGGAAGTTGTACTGGTACACCTGGTCTGCCTGCTCGTCGGCTTCCGCGAGCGCAAGGATGCGCTCCTGGAACGCCTGTGTCTCCTGGCAGATCTGCTCGTATGTCTTGCGCGATATGCCCAGGAGCAGACCGCTCACG
Source organism: uncultured Fibrobacterota bacterium (assembly GCA_964546395.1). Lineage (GTDB taxonomy): Bacteria > Fibrobacterota > Chitinivibrionia > Chitinivibrionales > CAZJJT01 > CAZJJT01. The sequence goes on along the minus strand of CAZJJT010000035.1, from coordinate 1,772 downwards.
TGACGCTGGGAGCGAGGCAGTGTCGACACCGCATCGGCCGCAAGCTTCATCATGTCGAGGTGGAGGTTGAGCACGGCCACGCTCTGTACTTCGGGGCCGGTGGAGACGGTCTTGCTCGTGACACGGTACACGCCGTCTGTGTTGCGTTGCGCCAGTCCAAGCCGCTCAAGCAGTGTGACCGCGGCCCGCGCCTGGCGCACCGTGATAGCGGGGCGCACGGCCTGCGCAAGCCACGCGAAGTCGCCGTCGAACCGGTGCATGTCGATGAGTGAGCGCACGGCTCCGTAGTACCACTTGGAGTAGAACTCGTACTGGTCGCGGCGAAGCACCTGTGCCGCGGTTACCGCGATGCCGGCCTGTTTGACCCGCTCCATACGCGTGTAGAAGTGCGTCCGTGCCTGCCCCGAGGAGGCCTGGTTGAACGCGACCAGGCTCTCGAAGTATTCGGTTTCCGGGCGGTTGAGACGCAGGGCCTGCGAAAGCTTGTAGACACTGGCCGGCGAAAGGTTCTTCCGGCCGTTGATGATACTGTGTACGAAGCCCTTGTTTCGGAAACCTGCTTTCTGCGCCAGGTACTGGTAGGAGAAGCTGCTGCGCGCAGCTTTCTGTTCGGCGTAGTAGTCGGCCAGATACTTGCGGAAATCGGTGTAGTCGAACACGTGTGGCATGGTGACTGCCTCCGTGCCGATAAGATATCACACCGCGGCCCCGTGGCAACCACCTCACCCCAGAAAGCGTTACTTCTGGGAAACGACTGAAACGGACACCGACCCCGCTGTGGCGGCCCGAATTGCGCGAGGAACTCGAATCGCCATCGCAATCGAAATCGCTAACGGGATCGGCATGCACCGTTCGTGACCGTAGCCGTGCTGCTGCTGTTCTTGTCTCTTCTCACCTTCACCCCTGTGCAACGTACATCGCAGCCGGGGGGGTTCATTCCGCGTGCGTGGTGATGAGCACCAGTCGATGGGTACAGGGACTGGCGGGCACGCGTTCGAGGTAGAGGCCGGGACGGAGAGCTACGTCCCTGTCGGCTGTCTGGCCGAGCAGGTTGTGGAGCGTTCGGGTGTCGAGGGCATGACCACGACCCATATGCGTCGGCCCGGTCTGTACCACACGTGTGTTGCCCGACACTGTGAGCTTTGCCAGCCACAGCGTTGGGGTGTCTGCGGCGGAATCGCTCTGGTGTCCCGAAACCACGAACGAGGTGTCGTTGACCGCGGCCAGGTCCCAGGCATGCAGGCCGAGCGTGTCCCACGCCCACAGGCTGTCGCCCGAAGCGCTCACGCCGTAGAGCCTGGTGCCCTCTGCGTATGGGTACTGCCAGCCGTGCTGTGGCCCCCCTACACGAAGCACTGCTCCGCCGCCGGGAAGCGGATACACTGCCGCTGTCGACCAGTAGGCCGTGGTGGTGGCCTGCAACTCGCGATACGCCGTGCGCACGCCACCGGCGGTGGTGTGCGCCGCGAACCATCGCCACTCGCCTGCCGGCAACTCACGCACGGTCCCGCAGTACCACACGCCACTGTCGGGAGCTGGCGCCATGTCGAGCACCAGTGTGTCATCAGCCCGAAAGACGCCCGGATAGTAGCTCTGCACGGTGTCAACCTGCAGGCTGTCGGGTGTGAGCAGCGCCCGCCAGGTGTCGTACGAGTCACCGGTGTCGTCGTACACCGAGTACCCGACCACCGCGATTGTGCTGCCCGCTGCGTCTGCACTGTGAGAAACGCAGCCATTCATGTAGTTGTGGTCAGCTTCATCCATGAGTGAGT
>CAZJJT010000034.1:9903-17125 GCA_964546395.1 uncultured Fibrobacterota bacterium | reverse complement strand
CCGTACTTCTCCGACACCTCACAGTCGATCCCGCGGAACATCACCGAGCGATCGGCGAACGAGAGTACCACAAAGTCCGCCCCTTCCAGCACATCGGTCCGCTCCACCGAAGCCTCGATGCGCAGCGGCACGCGCTCGTGCGCCGCCACCATTCGGGCCAGCGCCGCCATGCGCTCGAGCCGCGATCGATCGGTATCGACCAGCGCAAGTGTGCCGGTGTTGAGATACGGCGAATGGACCATCTGCCAGATTGCCTGCCTGCCAAAGAACAGGCTTCCTGCCCCGACAACAACGACCTTCGGATGCTGCTGTGACATGCTGAGTCTCCCGTGCGGACTACCTGTAGCCAACCGTTATGGATTATCATCAATTTTATAGAGTATCTGACTGAAAAACTGGCCATAAACATGGATTATATTACCATCATGCGACAACCGCCACCACCGTTCCAGGTACGCACGGCCGGACTCGTTGAGCGCCAGGCGTACCATTCCACCCCCGGCACGCGCCAAGGCGATGTCATGCTGACCGTGTTCCTCGACGGCAACGGGGTGTACCGCAACAACAGCGGCACCGTGCACGTGCACGGCTCGATGGCTGGTCTGGTTCCACCCACCGACCCTGGCCTGCTCATGGCCGACCCGCAGAGCCCCTACGTCCACTACTACTGCCGGTTCCGGGGTTCCTACGCCGTGTGGCTTGCGGCCCGCGTACTCTCAGAGTATCCCGCCCGGTTCTTCACCGTGCTCAACGCCGAGGAACTTGCCGACTGTATCCGCCGCATGGGCCGGTACTCTTCGCCAGGCCTCCCTTCGGTGATGGGGCCGCGGGAAGCGCTCCTGGCCCGGGCGCTGACGGCGCTGGTGGAGCGCCCGGCGCAGGGCGGCAGGCCGCCGCTGGTGGAAGCTGCGGTCGAGGAGTACCTCCGCAACCACATCGCCGAGCCCACGAACCTGAGCCGCATGGCGGACCACTTCGTGGTATCGCGGACTACGCTTTGCCGCACGGTGGTGCGTGTGTGCGGCACGAGCGTGCAGCGGATGCACGAGCGGATGAAGATGGAGTGGGCCCGGACGCTGCTCTCGACGAAGCGGTTCAACGTGTCGCAGGTGGCACGGCGTGTAGGATACCACGACCCGCTGTATTTCTCGCGTGTGTTCAGTCGTAGTGTGGGTGTGGGCCCGAAGGCGTGGTCACGCGCGCCGGCTCGGAAGCCAGTCGCGGACCCTGCGGACCGGGAATACCACGACACGACACCCGGCGAACAACACCATCGCCGCCGTCGCGCCGGCGACAGCCGCTGAGGACACCTGCCCGGCGCCGCCTCCTGTACACTGCAGCATCCCCGCCGCCGCGGCGAGTGCAGCCACCGACACCATGAGTCCCAGCGCCCATACCACGAGACGGCTGCGCGCGCCGCGCCCGAATACCACGCTCCCCGCCGGTAGCCAGCACAACCCCACCGCGAGAGCAGCCCACACCAGCATGCCGGGTACGCCGGGGAGCGCCCCGGAGAGCCACGGCCGGGCGGCCGATGCGACCGCGAGCGGCACAAGGCACAGGAGCAGGAAGACGGGAAGGTGAAGTGCGACACTCGTGTACGGCAGGTTGTACTTCAGGATGCAGTACAGTGCCCTGAGCCCGTCACGCGTGCCGATCTTCTTGCCCTCGCTGTAGCTCCGTCCATGGTACGACACACCCATCTCGTAGATGCGCAGCTTGCGGTGGGCGATCGCCGCCACCACTTCCGGCTCGAATCCAAAGCGATCCTCGCGCAGGTCGAGCGACTGGACGACCTCGCGGCGGAACACCTTGTAGCAGGTTTCCATGTCGGTGAGATTGAGATCGGTAAGCATGTTGGAGAGGAAGGTGAGGAACCGGTTGCCCAGCGAGTGCCAGAAATAGAGCACACGGTGGGGACCCGCGGCCAGAAACCGCGACCCGATCACCACGTCCGCCTTGCCTTCCCGCAGCGGCCTGAGCAGCTCCCGCAGCTCGGTGGGTTCGTACTCCAGGTCGGCATCCTGCACCGCGATGAAGTCTCCGGTGGCGGCGGCGAAGCCGGTCCGCAGCGCGGCGCCTTTGCCCTGGTTGTACTCGTGCGCGCAGACGCTCACCTGAGGGTGTCGTGCGGCAATCTCGCGAGCGGTGTCGAGGCTTCCATCAGTCGAGCAGTCGTCGACTATCACCACCTCGAGTGCCAGCGTCTCATCGGCAATTGCCAGCACGCGTGCAACACATTCGCTCAGTGTCGCCTGTTCGTTGTAGCACGGCACCACGACACTCACGCACGGCCGCACTCCGGCGTCTGGGCTCTGCGCGCTCACCGCCGTGCCGCCTGCGTTCATTTCACCGACTTGAGCGCTTCTCTGAGGATACCGCTCATGCGCTTCACCTGTGTCTTCAGCGCCTTCTTGCCAAGATCGGCGCTGGCCCTGTTGCGCGGGTCACGCCCGCCGACAGCCAACGGCCATTCGTTGAGGTCGCGCGGAAGGTTCTCCATCTGGACCAGTGTCGGCCTCAACGCCATCACCAGCGAAGTCTCGTTGGCCGCGGCGTGGTCGACCTGGATCCCCATGTCATCGCCGTCCTGTTCACCCCAGCAGATGAGGCATTTCAGACCGAACTTCTTCTCGTACTCGGCGGCGTGCTCACGGAAGAAGATGGTGGAGGGGCCGTGGCCGTGGCCAACCACGATCCTGAACCCGGCCCTCCTGAGCTGCTTGAGTATCGACTCGATCAGTGCGGCAAACAGCCGTTCGTCGATCCAGTAGGCGCTGCCGACGAGCTGCTGGGTCTTCCAGTCACGGCCGGACGGGATATCCGGCTGCCCGACATCCATACCGTAGTACTCCCGCCCCTCACGCGTCACCACCCGGTCTGGCCCCAGGAACAGCATCGGCATCACCACCCCGCCGACTTCACGCGCCAGCAGCTCAAAGAAGCCCTGCGACTGGATACCGTCGGACCCGAGCGGCAGGTGCGGGCCGTGCCATTCCAGCGTACCCAGCGGAAGGTAGGCTATCGGCGCCTTCTCGACACGGCCCTTGAACAGGCGCGGTGTCAGCTCCTCGTACAGAACATGTTCGGCCATTTCAGACCCTTTCCCGCCCGGCTCGGCGCCGGGCGACACCGGCTACGAACGGTAGCGCCGGCGATGGACAACGAAGTCAAGCGCCAATCCCCACCAGAAGCTCCGGCTCGCCGGTTCGTAGAACACGACACTCACTCGCCGGGGTGGATAGTAGTAGTCGTCGTAGGCAATCACGGAGTCCAGGTTGCTCTTCTCGAAGTGGTAGTACTCGAACCAGGGGGTAATACGCAGGCTCAGGGCTGTCCCCGTGCGCACCTGCACGGGCAGTGCCACCCGCACTCCCAGCCGCTCGGCAGCAGACACGCTGTCACTCATGTGGACGGCGGGCCAGTCGATCCCGCTCGGGCTTGGTCCCATGCCGCCTTCGCTGATCGCCATGTTGCCCGCCAGGAAGAACGTCGCTGCAGCGTCCGCACCCAACCGCACCTTCGGCGACACGTCCACGTACGCCAGCACGCCCACCGGGGCGCTCGCCCAGTAGTAGTACTCCTTGGCCCGTCCGAGCATGTCCAGATGGCGCGACCACAGGCGCAGCTCAATGCCGCTCCACAGCGCGATGCCCCACGCGGGCGAGAGGTAGCCGGCGCCGATATCCAGCGCTCCCCACAGGAAGAAGTTGCTCTTGCGCGACTCGACCGGTTCGTACACCAGCGAGGTGTCACCGGTCCACCAGTCCTCCACCAGTTGGCCCTGCGTCGATCCGTCGTACTTGTGGAGCAGCCCGAGATACCCGCCCAGCCGCGGCCGCAGAAACACCACGTCACCGGGCAGTGCGGCGAGGTATTCCAGCTGAAGCCCTTCGCAGATCCCGTGCTCCGAACTCTTCGGCTCGCCCTCAACCGGATACCCCACGGGCTCGGTCAGGGCCCTCTCGGCCGCGGGGAACCGCTCATAATAGTAGTAGTAGGCAAGCCGCGGCCCGATTGTCAGTCCGCTCAGGTGGTGACGCGAATCCCGGTTCGCAGCGGCCGACTCGCGTGTCGCCATGCGGGGGGCAGCCACGGGAAGCGGCCTGAGGGGGGGCAGCGTGTCGGTCAGTTCGATCGGCGACACTTCTTCGGTAACCACGGCCTGCCCGGCAACCGCTATCACGACCCACGCAAGGGCCAGGTTGAGCATGGTCAGTCCACGTACTTTCTGGCTATCGAGTCGAACTCCGGCGCTACCGCCTCAAATGCCTTGACAACGTGGGGATCGAACTGGGTACCGGCTCCTTCGATGATGATGGCCGCAGCCTTGTCATGCGGAATCGCGTCCTTGTAGCAGCGCTTGCTGATCAGCGCGTCATACACGTCAGCAATCGTCATCAGCCGCGCCGACAACGCGATACCCGTTCCCTTGAGTGCCTGGGGGTAGCCCTTGCCGTCCCAGCGTTCGTGGTGCTGGTAAGCGATGGTGGCCGCATACTCCAGAAACGAGTTGGAGCCCAGCTGACTCGCGGCCCGATGGAGCGCGTTGTACCCGTACGTCGTGTGCAGCTTCATCTCCTCGAATTCCTCTTTTGTCAACTGCCCCGGTTTCAGCAGTATCGAGTCGGGCACGCCAACCTTGCCGATATCGTGCAACGGCGCGGTGCGGTACAGCAGGTCAACTTCGTCGTCGCTCACCGCGTACCCCTCAACCCCTTCCTGCCTCAGCTGCAGTGCCAGCGTCTTGATGTAGCTGCGCGTGCGTTCGATGTGCGCGCCGGTCTCGGGATCGCGGGTCTCGGCCAGGCCGGCCAGTGCGTTGATAGTCACCGCCTGCACCAACTGCAGTTCCTCGGTACGCTCCCGTACCCGCTCCTCGAGGTTGCGGTTCGTGTGCTCCAGGTGCGTGACAATGCTCGCCCGCAGCCGATCGAGCCGTCTGCTCGCCAGTACGTCGTCCACGTGCTTCATAAGCACGTCGCTCGCAAACGGCTTGCTCACGAATGAGCGGGCCCCCAGGTTCAGCGCCTCGATGATCAGATCGGCGTCCGAGTACCCCGACACCAGGATGAACGGCACATCACGCTTGTTGGCCTGGCACCAGCGCATCAGGTCAACCCCGGTCGCTTCGGGCATCCGCATATCCGACACGATCAGGTCGATGTCGGTCTTCTCCAGCACGCCGCACGCTTCCGACACGCTGGTCGCCCGGTGCAGTTCGTACTCCTTGGGACTCAGCATGTCCACCATCACATCCAGCATGAACGGCGAGTCGTCGACCACCAGTACCCGCTCCTGCCTGTCTTCCCCGAGCATCTGTCCAGCATGTTGATCCATGTGGTATCCTCGTACGTTGCTGCACGACTCTGCCGTCGCACCGGAGCTAAAATAGTTCGGCACTGTTCACCGCAACAGCCAGCTTGCGGCATGCGCCAGGAGGCCCAGCAGATCGTCATCGCTCTGGTAGCGCCGCCGGCTCGATCCGGCAAACGCCGAGAGCGGCAACTCGTGGCTCCCCTCGGCGGTGCGTGACGCCTGGTACAGCTTCTCCCGCGCCTTGCGCTCCTTGCGCTTCCGTTCCATCCGTTCCTTGCGTTTCTGCACTTCCTGGTGGTACATCTGCCCGCCCGCGCGCGTCCACTCCATGAGCTGGCGCAACTCCCCGCCGTCGAGCCACACGCCGTGGTCGCCACACCGGTCGACCACCACCCCGCTGCGTGCCCCAAACGCCACCCGGTTCATCAGCTTGCCGCACACCGGGCAGGGGATATACGCTACTCCATACTCGTCGCGTCGCTGGTGTGTGGCCAGCACGCTGAGTGTGGCATGGTCGACCGCATACACATGTTTCACCGAATGCTCGAGCAGGGCCTCGAGTTCACCCGGGTCGAAGAACAGCCCCATGCACTTCCCGCACCGCTCAATCAGGAATGTGCCCTGTACCTTCAGGTCGAGCGTCTGAAGCTGCTGGTTGCAGCGGGGACACATGCGTTTTCCTGCAGGCGTGGTCACCGTGTACTCGTGCACGCCTTTCAGATCGATATCCGCGCGCGTTCCGCAGTACGAACAGACAATCGCGTTCGCCGGAAGAGGTGCTGAGCAGTTTCTGCAGTTAGCCATACACGTACACACCGGTCACGTGACGATCACCTTGAGGGCCTGCCGCCAGCGGCGGCACCGCGCTTTGCGCCGCACTGTGCCTGCGCACGTCGACGCGCGCTGCGCGCATTCCGGCTGCAATTGCCGGCCCAGCAGTTGAAGCGTTCTATCCTTTCGGCAGCGGCGGCGGGCCGCCGGCAAAGAGCGCCGCGAGTTCAGGCATGCTGCCCGCAGCGGTCCATGCACCCATGCCTTCGCGCCACGCCAGCGTTTCGCGCGTCAGCGTCCCGTTCTTCACCATCGTCGCCAACGTCGCCTTGTCGAACGGACCCGCCGACTGCCCGCCCAGCCCAAGGTGGTACAGCGCGCCCTGGCCGCCCGGGAGCGGCGGGGGGGAAGCGGCGCGGCCCGCCTGCGGCGCCGCCATCGACTGCGCCATCTGGTTGGCCACCGCAAACCCCATCCCCATTCCCACCCCCGCGGCAGCATCACCGCCCGGGTTGGCAGCCGCAGCCTCCATCGCCGTGCCCGCCTGGTACTTCATGAACCGGTCCAGATCCCCCACGATCCCCATGCTGCTGCGCTTGTCAAGCGCCTTCTCCACCTCTTCAGGCACCGACACGTTCTCCACGAGCAGCTTGGTCACCTCGATACCGTACTCCAGGAACTCCGGCGCCACTTTCCTGCTCAGCAGCTCCGACACCTCGTCGTAGCGCGACGCCAGGTCGAGCAGGGGAATCCCACTCTCGGCCAGGAAATCGGAGAAACGCGTGACCACCAGGTTGCGCAGCTGCTCCGAAATGCCCTCAACCGTGAACTGCGCGTTGGTGCCCGCCACCTCGCGAATGAACGCGGCAGGTTCGCGCACGCGGATGGCGAAGGTGCCAAACGCCCGGAGCCGCACCGGGCCGAACTCCGGGTCGCGCACGATGACCGGGTTGCGCGTACCCCACTTGATATCGGTGAACTGGCGCGTGCTGACGAAGTAGACTTCGGCGCGGAACGGGCTGTCCAGCCCGTGTTTCCACCCCTGCAGGGTCGAGAGGACCGGAAGGTTGCGGGTTTCGAGTGTGTACATCCCCGGCTGGAACACGTCGGCGATCTGCCCTTTGTCGATGAA
>CAZJJT010000034.1:0-9893 GCA_964546395.1 uncultured Fibrobacterota bacterium | reverse complement strand
TTGGTAAACCGGAAACCGTAAATTGCATTCCCGTCGTTGACAAACACCGCGGCCTGCGTCTCGCGCACGGTCAACTGCGCCCCGTACTTGATCTGGTTGTGGTAGCGTTCGAACCGCCACACCAGCGTATCCGGCGTGTCGTCGGTCCACTCGACAATGTCGATAAACTCGCCTCTGATCTTGTTCAGCAGGTCCATGCTGGCCTCCGTGCGTGACAGGTCGCGTCCCGGCTCTTCCGCGATTATAGCATCCGATCCGCCGCCTGCCTACCCTTGTGTGCCCCTATACCATTTCCGGCAGTCCCTCGAAGTCCGCCGGCATCCGCCGCGCTATCTCGGGGCTCATCCATTGCTTCACCATCGAAAGCGCCGTGTTGCGCACCTCCTCCACGCTCGACTCCACCGTCCACCGCACCGGCACGTCAAACCCCGCTACTGCGTATCGCCCCTCATCCCCTGCCGCGAAGCGCACCGTGATCTGCACCGACACGTAGCCTCGCGGCGCCACCATGTTGATCGAGGTGCAGTTGACCTCCACCCGGTCCGTGTGTCCCATCGGTTCCTCCTTTCGGCGCGCGCCACGCGCGAGCCGCCCCAATATACGCACACGCACGCCTGCGCACGCCGGTTGCCGTCCGGCCGTGGACGGTGTATACTGAGGGCAAGCGCCGCACGGGGCATTCGATGATGATTCTGTTCCCAATCAGCACCGAGGTACACGACGGGCGGGTGCGGCTCGCCGCGGTCTGGATCACGCTTGCCTGCCTGCTGACGCACCTGTTCGTGATGAGCGACGCGTCGGCTGTCAACAAACGCATCGACCAGGCCCTTGAAGAGTTCCACCAAAGCCTTCCCGAGTTACCGCAGACAGCGGCCCGGCCGGCAACTCCCGAAGAGATGCTGGCGCTGGTGGAGCAGATGCAGACACGGTCGGCCGAACTGGAGCAGGAGCAGCGCGCGATCATCCAGGATATCGCAGAGACAAGCCTGCTGTACCGGCTCGGACTGGTGCCCGCGCGTCTTTCCGTCTTCGCGCTGTTCACCTACATGTTCGTGCACAGCGGATGGGTGCACCTGCTGGGTAACCTTCTGTTCTTCTACGTGTGCGGCGTGGCCATGGAGAAGTACTGGGGGTTCTGGCGGTTTGCGGGCGCCTATGTTACGTGCGGTGTCGTCGCCGCGCTCGTGTTCCTGCTCACGACAGTGTTTGCGCCGCCCGAGGCGCGCAGTGTTCCTCTTGTTGGGGCCTCGGGGGCAATCGCCGGGGCAATGGGCGCGTTCATGATCACGCACACACGGACGCGGGTGAAGATGTTCTACCTGCTGCTGTTCCGGCCCGGCACGTTCAGCGTTCCCTCGTGGGCCTACCTCAGCCTGTGGTTTGCCGGACAGGTGGCGAGTGTCCTGTTCGAACCGCCCGGGGGCTCGGGCGTTGCCTACTCTGCCCATGTGGGCGGGTTCGTGTGCGGTCTGCTGATGGGGCTGATGCTCAAGAGCGAAGATGAAGCGGCGGTAGTGGCAACACCCCGCGAACTGCTCGCTCTGCAGCGGCAGAAGAGCCGTACCGAACGTGTCGCGGCGGCCCCCACGCCGCTCGAACGTGCCATGGCGGGGACACCCCCTGTCAGCGCCGCGGCTTCCGGCGTAGCGGCGCTTTCCGACGCTCTGCAGTCGGGCAACGCGCCACAGGCACTCGCGGTACTCTCGCGTTCCATGAACAGCATGCTCCAGTCAGCCCAGTCGCACCGGGCCGAGATCGCCGACACACTTCGCCTTCTCGCCTCTTCGGGCGTTGCGCTCGCGCTGAACCCGCAGGAGCTGTACCTGTGGGGACGAGCGCTGGAGCGGGAAGGGATGGGGGTACAGGCCATCGCTCTATTCGACCGTGCCGCATCGTCCTCCGGCGCGCCCCAGACGCAACTGCGCTGCCTTCTCGCAGCGGTCCATGCGCGCCTGCACGCCGGCATCGAGTCGGACCGGGCGCGCACCGACGCCGAACGGGTGGCGACCATGGACGGCACGGGGCTGTTCGGGCAGGAGGCACGGCGGGTACTCGCCACGTTCGAGCAGTCGTAGGCACCCGCCCGGGGCCCTCCCCGCATCGCGCTGCCCATGCACCCCTTGCTATATTACCGCAGCGGAACCACCTGGTCGGCACTGGCACACATAGACAGCTGCGGGAGCGATCGATGCGCAATTTCTTCATCCTGCTGTTCCTGGCACTTCTCGGGTACCTCCTCTACAAAGAAGTCCTGCACCGCGATCCGCCGCCCATCAAGATGTACAAGGATGTGGCACAGGCGTGGGTAGACGGCGACATGTCGAAGATCCGGCCGCTCTGTGAGGAGCCACGGACCGAGACGTATTTCGAGGCGCGCAATTTCAGGAGTCTGCTCGGGGGCATAGGTCTCAGCAACGTGGTGGAGATCAAGTACGTGAACTTGGTCAACACGCCGGGGGATCAGCCGATGCTGTCGCGGGTGAAAGCGGACCTGGAAGTCTACTTCAATCCGGCAGGGGTGAAGTCCGAGAACTACGCGTCGTGGCGCGGCGTGTTCGACTTCGAGGTGGGGCTCAAACAGGTCGGTGAGATCTGGAAGATCACGTCGTTCAACGTCTCGCCCAAGGAAGTCGGCGAGTTCAGGTACAAGTAGCGCCGAGCACACCTACGCCGGTACGTCAACCGACCGACAGTCGGGACCCAGAGACAGTTCGGTTTCCCGCACCCTGAAGCGTACCTCGGGGCCCTCCAGCAGCTCAAACACCGTCCTGTCGCGTTCCATAGTCACCGCGATGCGCGAACCGCGGTACAGCACGCGGAACCGGCACCGCTGCCAGGCCGCAGGCAGGCACGGGGCGAAGTGGAGCCCGTCGGGATAGTCACGCATCCCCCCGAACCCGTTTACCACCGCCATCCAGGTACCCCCGAGACACGCCGCGTGTATGCCACCGCCGGTGTTGTCCTTGAAATCGTTGAGGTCCATCATGGCACTCTCACGGAAGAAGTCGTAGGCATCGACGGGCCGCCCTACCTCCGCGGCTTCGACTGCGTGAATACAGGCCGACAGCGACGACCCGTGGCAGGTGCGCGGCTCGTAGAACTCGTAGTTCCGCCGTTTCGTCTCCAAGTCGAACTGGTACCCCTGCACAAACATCAGCAGCACCACGTCGGCCTGCTTGGCCACCTGCATGCGCCAGAGGTTCAGCGGGTGCATCTGTTCGCGGATATCGGTGTTGCGTGGCACGAGTGCCATGTCCACGGGGTCGAGCTGCAGGAAACTGTCGTCCTGCTCGTGTATCCCCAACTGCGCGTTGTAGGGCACGTACATGCGGGCCGCCGCCTCGCGCCACGCCGCCACCTCCTCCTGTGTCAGCTCGATACGCCCCGCGAGCGCTTCCAGCGCCGGCGCGGCCTCCGAGCCCATGCGGCCGTACACCTCGGCGGCATAGGTCAGGTGCCACTGCGCCATGACATTGGTGTAGCAGTTGTTATTCACCCCGCACCCGTACTCATCGGGACCGCACACGACATTGATGCAGAACCGGTTGCCCTTCGACTGCACCCAGCAGCCCCGGCCGGCCAGGAACCGTGCGGTCTCGAACAGCATCTCCGCGCCATAGTTGTACAGGAAATCGCGGTCACCGGTGGCTTCGCAGTAGCGGTGGACGGCCCACGCGATTGCCGACTGGAGATGGTACTCGGCCGTGGACGCTTCGAACACCACCCCGCACTCCTCGCCGGATATGGAGTTCCACGCGTACAGCGCCCCTCTGCCGTCCATTTCCCGAGCGCGCCTGCGGGCCATGTCGAGGATGTTGTACCGGTACATCAGCAGCGAGCGAACCGTGTGCGGCTCGGTATACAGCAGATGCGGCACGAGGTACATCTCGGTGTCCCAGAAGACGTGGCCGCGGTACCTGTCGCCGGTCATGCCGTTGGCGCCGATCGACCGCCGGTCATCCTCGGGGTTGCTCTGCCGCAGATGGAACAGGTTGAACCGCAGCGCCTGCTGGTCACCCACCTGTCCCTCTACTTCGATATCCGCATGCTTCCAGTATCCGGCCCAGAACGCGCTCTGCTCTTCCAGCAGCCTGCCGAACCCGTCAGCCGCCGCACGCAGGGCCTCTCGCCGGGCCGTGTCCACCACCTGACGCCCGTCCGTCTCGATACTCGAGGCAAACGCGGCATACTTGTCGAACACGGCGGTCTGGCCTTTGCGTGCACTCACCTCGTACAGGCAGCAGAACGCGTCGTCGGTGCGCTCATACTCGCCGGCGGCGAGAAGCGTGCCGCCCGACAGCATGTGCACGAAACACATCCCCACATCCGCTTCGGCTGTCGCAGGGCGCACGTGCAGAGCCAGGCCATTCTCGTCGGCCTGCGCCGACACCACCTCGGTCTGTCGCTCACCCAGCTCTTCCGACGCCACGGTTGCGTGAACGCTGCTTTCGAAGCGCAGCTCCACAGCCCCATCCACCGGGGTCACCTCAAAGCGAATCGCGGCACAGTGACGGCGGTGCATGCTCACCAGTCGCGTAGAACGTACGCTCACCCGGCGACCCGCGGGGCTGGTCCACACCAGCGAGCGCTCCACCACCCCGCGTTTCATGTCGAGCGAACGGCGGAACCCGTGCACTTCGCCCGAGAACAGACTGAACCGCTCTCCGTCCACGTACAGATTCAGGATGCGCCAGTCGGCCAGGTTCAGCATCATGTGCAGCCGGTGCGGGAACCCGGGGAACCACGCCGCGTGCTGGTAGGGCCTGTACCCGTACACCCCGTTGACAAACATTCCCGGGTACGAGTGCGGGTGCAGCACCGGCTCGTCCTCTTCGTGCGCCCCCCGCATGCCCAGCAAGCCGTTGCTCAGTGCGAACACGCTCTCCCAGTACCGCGACCTCGCCGGGCTCACCACGGTCTGCGACACGTGCCACGGCTCCTCCACGAACCGCACCGGCCGGCCGCTGTCGAGAAGGAAGTCGACATTCACTTCCGCGAACTCCTCGAACGTGTCACGCGCACCGGCCCCGCGCCCGGCTTCCCCAATCCCCACCACTTTCATCCGTGCCGACTGCGCAGCGCGTATCGCCCGCGACACGTTCTCCACCACCAGGCAGTGGAACGCGGGTATGCGCAACCGTGCCGCGCACGCCTCGAACACCCCTGTGTCCCAGTCAGCATACTGCACGTCGGTGCCGGTCACCACCGCGTCGAACCATCGCCCCAGGCCCAGTCGCTCCGACACAATCGCGGCGCTGGCGCTCAGCGAGTACAGCCCGAGCTTCACTCCGCGCTTCTTCAGCTTGTCGAGGAACGCACCGACGCCAGGGCGGAGGTCTTTTTCGCCGATGTCGCACAGCATCTCGACCAGGAACGCGTTCTTGCGTGACGCCAGCGCGTGCTGTTCTTCCTGCGCCAGCCGCACGTCGTTGCACTCCAGGATGCTCCGCAGGCACTCCATCCGCGGCACGCCTGCAATTGACTCGGCCATGCGCGGCTCCAGGTCCCAGCCCTGCTCATCGGCAAGCCGTTTCCAGGCAGCGAAGTGAAACGAGGAGGTGTCGACCACAGCGGTATCGAGATCGAACAGCACGGCACGAATGTGGTGTCTCATGCAGGCGGGGTTCCTGTTGCTGGTGCGGGTGACGCGTCTCCGTCAGGTGGCACGCTAAAATACAGTGCCCTCTGCCTCGTCTGCTACATGCCGGAGACAATGCCGGAGGAGAGCAGGCGGTCGACATCGACCGAGGAGAAGTCGCGCACGATGTCCGATACAGTCTCGAGCAGATCGGGAATCCCCACCCCCACCACGCTCATCTCGGCATCAAGCGCGAACTGCGCCGCGGCGTCCACATTCTCGAACACGATACACCGTGGCGCTTTCACCCCGAGCATGCGGGCGCAGCCCAGGAAGATATCCGGGTTGTAGTAGGTACAGCGGTCGTCCTTCCCTGTCATGACCGCGTCGAAATGCTCGCGGAGGTGGAGTGTCTCGAGGATCACGCCTGCGTTCTGGCTGAGCGAGAACAGCCCGCGCTTCACGCCGCGCTCGCCCAGCGTGTTGAGAAACCCGCGCACTCCCGCTATCAGGTCATCATCGTTGAGGTTGCACAGCGACTCGACCAGGAACGCATTCTTGCGTGAAGCCAACGCGACACGCCTGTCTTCGGGCAGTTCGATACTGTTGCGCTTGAGGATCAACTCGAGGCACTGCATGCGGGGCAGCCCCCGCAGGAGTGTGCCGGTTTCGCGTGTGAACTCCCAGCCCTCTTCCTGCGCCAGCCGCTGCCACGCCCGGAAGTGGTATCGCTCGGTATGCACCACTACATCGTCAAGGTCAAAGAGGCATGCGTCGATTCGCCGTTCCATCGTCATCTCCTCTTCGCTGCGCCGTGCACAAAGTAAACTACTACATGACGGCAGACAGCGCGACCCCAGCGAGTATTTTAGGACCCTGTCCATGGAACAGTTCCGTGCGGTCGCACTCATCCCTGCCTACAACAACGGCCGCACTGTCGGACGAGTGGTGGACGCCGTCCGTCCGCTGCTGCCCGATATCATCGTGGTGGACGACGGCAGTACCGACCAGACCGCCGATGAACTGCGGAACTTGGAAGTCGAGACAGTGCACATCGCAAAGAACCGCGGCAAGGGCCACGCGCTCCGGCTGGGTTTTGCGCGTGCGGCGGAACGCGGGTTCACGCATGTGGTGACAGTCGACGCCGACGGTCAGCACGGGGCAGCCGATGTTGCGACGGTGCTGGACGCGGCGCGGGAGGAACCCGGAACGCTGTGGATCGGCAATCGCGTGCTCGACCCGAGCGGCGTAGCGCAGCCGGCGCGCTCTCGCTTTGGTGCGCGCTTCGGTTCGTTCTGGTACCGGTTCCACACCGGACTGCACATCGACGATACCCAGTGCGGCCTGCGCGCCTACCCCCTCCGCCGCGTTGCCGGGCTCCACTGCAGCGGCAGCCGCTACGAGTACGAGATCGATATCCTCATCAAGGCCGCCTGGGCGCGTGTGCCGGTGAAACAGGTGCCCATCCGGCTCCTCTACCAGCCCGCGCCCGAGCGCGTGTCGCACTTCCGTCCAGTGCGTGACTTCGCACGTATCAGCGTGGTCAATTCGCGTGCCGCTCTCACGCGCATCTTCATGCCCTGGCGATTCATCGATGCTCCCGGGGCCACCGTGTGGGACAAGGTCCGGTTCCTGGTGATCCGCGAACTCACCTCGCACCACTCGCCGCGTCGAGCTGCGGCAGCGTTGGCGCTCGGCGCGTTCCTGGGCGTCACGCCGTTCCACGGGTTCCAGGTCGTGAGCGCGATGGGGCTCAGTCTCCTGTTGCGGCTCAACCGTGCACTCACGTTCCTTGGCGTCGCGA
Source organism: uncultured Fibrobacterota bacterium (assembly GCA_964546395.1). Taxonomy (GTDB): domain Bacteria; phylum Fibrobacterota; class Chitinivibrionia; order Chitinivibrionales; family CAZJJT01; genus CAZJJT01. The sequence goes on along the minus strand of CAZJJT010000034.1, from coordinate 2,511 downwards.
TCTCCTCGCCACCGTTCCTGCCGTTCTGGATTGCCGCCGGGTACGGTGTGGGAACCGTCGTGACGCCAACCGCGTTGCTGGCCACCGTTGGCCGGCAAGCGTCACGGGCAGGCTTCCAGACAATCGGTGCACTGCTCAACCCGGCGCCCGAGGCAACGCGGGCGGCGGTCATCGCAGTCCAATGGGCCGTGGGGAGCATGGCACTGGCGGTGGTGGTGGGGCTGCTGGTGTTCGCGATCGCATACCCGGTGTTACGCGCAATGGACAAGAGGACCAGGCGCCGCAGCGGCACGGCTCTCACTTCACCCCGGCGGCCCACGGCCGCCACCCCTCTGCGATGCGCAGAGGGGGAGTCACCTGCTTCCCTTGACGAACCGAGTCGTGGCACCCAGGCAGGACGCTAGTCCTTCTCCCCGCCCAGCACCGCCAGCTCCGAGCCGTCGCAGGACACAAGCCGCATCCCCAGTGCCGCGGCAAACCACTCCAGGCTCTTGACAGAGAAGAAATTGACGTGTGTCGGGTCGAGCGTGTACCACCACGTGCCGATCTGCGCGGGATCGGCGGGGCGCAGGTACGTGTGGACCACTACGTGCCCCCCCGGTGCAACCAGCCGTTTCAACAGGCCCAGTTCGGCGGGAAGGTCACGAAGGTGCTCGAGCACTTCGCAGAGCACCACCACATCGAAAGTCTCATCGCGGGTTCCGAGCCCCAGGCCGTAGAGCGGGTCGTACGGGGTGCAGTCCACACCCCGGTGCCTGAGGAGTCCGGTGAGAACCGCGTTGGGCCCGCTGCCGAAGTCGAGGACGCGGGGGCTCTGCGCGGGCAGTGACAGCACCGCATCGGCTGTCGTCGCGAGGAACGAAACATACCCCTCGTCCTCAGGCGTGTTTGTGTGCAGCGCGTAGCGCTCGCGTTCGGCCTCCGCACTCACATGCCCCTGTTCCGGCACGAACACCAGCTCACATGTGCTGCAGTGCAGCAGCCCGCGGGGGTTGACGCCTGCGACAGACACTGAGCCCTGTGTGCCGCACATGCGGCACGCTGTCGAGGGAACGACTGCCATGGTATCAGTATAGATGGTGCAGCGCCCTGCTGTTGCGGCAGCAATTGCAGTGAAGAGCGCGGGGCCCGCGCCGGAGCGAAGCACGTGAGGGCCGGGCAGCCACCCGGAGTACGGTCGCACGGCGTATTTTACCGGGCTCGCCCAACACACCAGTGCGGAGATACACATGATTCGTGTCAACGAACACTACCGGAAACTGCACGCGTCGTACCTGTTCTCGGACATCAACAAGAGGGTCGCCGCGTTCCAGAAGGCCAACCCGGACCGCGAGGTAATCATGCTGGGCATCGGTGACGTGACCCGCGCGCTCCCGCCGGCCTGTATCGCCGCGATGCATGCGGCGGTGGACGAGATGGCGGCGGACGCCACGTTCCGCGGGTACGGGCCGGAGCAGGGCTACGAGTTCCTCCGTGAAGCGATCGCGCGGCACGATTTCCAGGCACGCGGAGCGGAGATCTCCGCGGACGAGGTGTTCGTAAGCGACGGGGCGAAGTGCGATACGGGCAACTTCCAGGAGCTGTTCTCCGCCGAGATCACGATCGCGGTTCCCGACCCGGTGTACCCGGTGTACGTGGACACCAACGTGATGGCGGGGCGGACAGGCGGGTGGTCACACGGTCGCTACGAAGGTCTCGTGTACCTTCCCTGCACCGCCGCGAACAACTACGTGCCTTCACCACCCGATCAGCCGGTGGACCTGGTGTATCTGTGCTTCCCCAACAACCCGACCGGCGCGACCGCAACGCGTGCCCAACTGGCCGAGTGGGTCGCCTACGCGCGCGAGCACAAGGCGCTGATTCTCTACGATGCGGCCTACGAGGTGTTCATACGCGACGACTCGATTCCGCACAGTATCTACGAGGTGGACGGTGCGCGGGAGGTGGCTGTGGAGTTCCGGAGCTTCTCGAAGACCGCGGGGTTCACCGGCACGCGCTGCGCGTACACCGTGGTACCGCGTTCGTGCGTCGCCTACGACACGGAGGGGAACGCGACAGCGCTGCACGCCCTCTGGAACCGTCGGCACACCACCAAGTTCAACGGGGTGAGCTACCCGGTGCAGCGGGCGGCGGAGGCGGTGTACGGCGCCGATGGTCAGCGGCAGGTGCGTGAGTTGGTCGACTACTACCTTCGCAACGCCTCGCGCGTGCGCGAGACCATGGGCGGTCTGGGATACGCGTGCGTAGGAGGCGAGAACGCACCCTACGTATGGATAGGCACCGGCACCGATTCGTGGGAGTTCTTCGACCGGCTGCTCAACGAGGCCGGCGTGGTATGCACGCCTGGCGCCGGCTTCGGGGCCTGCGGTGAAGGCTACGTGCGCATCAGCGCGTTCAACAGTCACGCAAACGTCGAGCGGGCCCTCGAGCGGGTGGCGGGAGTCCTGCAGTTGAGTCGGTGAGTCGAGGAGTTGTTGAGTCGACACCGCGACCGGCTCTCTCGCCCTGTCG